>DAOMZC010000984.1:0-2854 GCA_035437965.1 Pseudomonadota bacterium | reverse complement strand
CAACGTGGCGCGCCGCGGCGTCCGCGCGGGCGAAGAGGTCGGCGCGAAACGGGCTCTCGATCCACGCCGGCCACGCCGGCCACGCCGGTGAAGCGGCGGACGAGCTGGTGGGTGAAGCGGCGGACGAATTGACGGGTGAATCGGCGGCATCGGTAGGCATGGGCCGCTACTTTACTGCGATTCCGCGGACTTTGATTGCCAAGCCGCAAGGGCCTATAGAGGTCGGCTCTGCTCTGGGCGATAATCGCCCAAGCTCGGCGCGATCGGTCCGCCCGCATGGCCCGCTCGCACCAAGAGCTGAAGGTCAGGAGCTCGGTGATTTTTTATTTGGCCTAGCCGCGGCACCATCGATCCCAGAAGGCGCGCCAGGTGGCGGTGCCCGCTGCGGAGCGATCGGAGTCAGAGAGGGACCCTATGCGAAATCGGTTTACCTTGGTTGCCTCGTGCCTTTCATTCCTCTTGTCCGGGAGCTGCACCACCAGCAACCCGCAGCAGGTCGTCGATCTGGGGATGACCCTGGACCTGAGCGTCAGCGCCGACCTGGTGTCGCCGCCCGATCTGACCACGCTGCCGCCGGATCTGGTGCCCGGCTGCGGCTTCGGCCAGACCCTGAATGCCGGCAGCTGCGCCTGCGACGCCGCGCACCCGACTCTGTGTAACGGCAACGTCTACTGCTGCGGCGCCGCCCAGACCTGCCTGCCGGCGGCCGGGCCGCGCGGTGAGACGCGCTGCTCGGCACCACCGGTGCGCGAGGCCAGCGCCCTGGGCTACGATCCGGTGCGCAACAACCTCATCCTGCGCACCGGCACGTGCCTGGACGCGGGCCAGAATCCGGTGTTGTGCGCGGACCAGTGGACGCTCGGCCAGATCACCTGGGACCTGCAGACTCCGGCGACCGCGATCACGCCGCGCAGCGGCAGCATCATGACCTGGCTGCCGTCCAAGCAGACCCTGCTCCTGTTCGGCGGCCAGACGACCCTCAACAACGCCCCCTCGGCGGTAAACGACCTGTACGCGTGGAGCGGGACCGACTGGAGCAAGCTTGCCCCCGCCACCTCCCCGAGCGCGCGCGCCTACAGCGCCATGGCGTACGACCCCGGCCGCCAGGTGATGGTGATGTTCGGCGGCGTCGACCGGACCGACAACTCGCTGTCCGATACTTGGGAATATAACGGCACCACGTGGCGGATGCTGGCGCCGGCCAACGAGCCGGGCGCGCGCGAGGGCCACGGCATGATCTACGACCCGAACATCAAGCGGGTGGTCCTGCACGGCGGCCTCGTTGCCGGCGCCTTCGGGCGCGACACCTGGACCTATGACGGCAACGACTGGACGCAGCTTACCCCCAACGCCGCCATGGCGGTGCACGGCTACTTCGCCATGGCCTACGATCCGGGCCGCAACGTGACCGTCCTTTACGGCGGCGAGAACACCATGGGCGGCAACACGGTCGTGCTGGGCGAGACCTGGGAGTTCAACGGCACCACCTGGACGATGCGCACCCCGGCCGCGACGCCGGGCAAGCGCACCAAGGCGGCAATGGCCTACGATGCGGGGCGCAAGCAGATGGTGCTCGTTGGCGGCAACAACGGCACCAACCTGCTAAGAGACGCCTGGACCTGGGACGGCACCAACTGGACCCAGATCTACTAGGAGCGGGTGGCGCCGGAGGCGGGGGCCCCGACACGCCCGGCGGCGGGGTGCCGCAGGCGACAGGACCCGCTCCGGTTCGTATTCCGGTCTAAGCCCCCCGCTGTGCGAGCCCAGCCTTCAGAGTCAGGAACTTCCGCGGTCGCGGTCTAGAAGTGGACCGCGGCGCCCAAAGTGGCGCTCGCGGTAGGGGTCGCCGTCGCCGCCGCGGCCGCTGTACTCTGGCGGGCGTCATAGATGAACAGGACCGCCGAGGTGGCAAGCGCCAGGCTGCCGATCGTGACCAGCGGGATGCCGCCCGGGCGGCCGTCAAAGGGCTGACCGCACATCGGACTTGTCGCCGGCCCGCTGCAGTTCTGCGCGCCGGTCAGCGCCAGCAGGGTGACGCCGCCGATGACCGACACCGCGCCCACGCCGAGCAGCACCCACTTGGCAATGCGCACCCCCGGCAGCTTGCGACCGGGGGTGGTCTTGTCAACCGGCAGCGTCGTGGTGAGCTCGGCGGTCTGGCCGTCCTCGACCGTGGCGACCAGGCGCTGGGCGACAAAGCCCGGCTTCTGCACTACCAGGTTGTGCGGCCCGACGAAGGCGTCGCGCAGGTACGGGGTCTCGCCGAGATCGCGGCCGTCCACCTCGACCCGCGCCCCGGGCGGCTCGGAGGCGAGCTTGATCGTCCCGCGCGGTCGGCTGGCGGCCTGACGGAGCATCTCCTGGACCATGTCGGCGAGCATCTGCATGCCGCGCTTGAGGTTGCAGTCGCCGCAGGTCTGGGTCGCCTTGACGCTGACGACGCCGACGTCGACGTCGAGCAGCTCGCCGCTGAACTGGAAGCTGGTGCCCTTCTTGGGGCCCTTGTCGCTCGGCTGGCCCGGCGCCCCGATCGACAGCCGCAGCGCGAACTGCGCCGCGGTCTGCTGCGCCAGCTGCTCCTGGCAGCGCAGCTGATCGAGACAGCCGAGCAGCTCGGGGTGGGTCGCCAGCACGTCGGCCTGGGTCTCGGGGCTCACCAGCACCGCGTTCTGCTGGCCCGCCGCCTCGCTCACGGTGCGCCGCACCGCCTGGGCGAGCGACGGCTCCAGCGGGCTCGGCTGGGTGGTGAGCAGCACCCCGGGGGTCAGGGTCACCAGCGCCAGCGGCGGCACCAGGGTGAAGCGCACCTCGGCCTGCCGGCGCGGGGCCAGCGTCACCTGGGTCTCGACCCGGC
>DAOMZC010000983.1:0-2855 GCA_035437965.1 Pseudomonadota bacterium | reverse complement strand
TCTTCCTGCACGGCCGCGGCAAGGGCAAGGGCTGGAAGGGCGGCCACGGCTGGGGACACTTCGGCGGTGGCAAGGGCCACTGGAAGCACTGAGCGGCCAGGGCTCGCGGCACCAACCGCGAACCCCGGTTGCGGCGCGCTCGGGATTCTCTGGGATTAGGGAGGTGTGGCGCCGCGCTGCCCAATCGCGGTGATGGCGCTCTGCAGCGCGCCGCCCTTGCGCAGGCACGGCCAGCAGTCGGCCTTGCCGCCGGTCCCGCAGCCGGTGGTCGACTGCAGCAGGCCCTGCAGGTACTGCTGCACGCGCGCGCCGCCCTGCTGCCCCGCGCGCGGCAGCAGCGCCTTTTTCTGCTCACAGCGCGCGGCGGCGCGCAGGTCCAGCAGCAGCAGCGCCTCCGGGGAGGCAAGCTGGCGCACCGTCGGCTTGGCCAGGCTCTGCGCAAGCTTGGTGCGCCAGGGCTCGGTGGGCGGCTTGTCGGCCAGCTCGAGCAGCACATCGACGCCATGCGGGCCCATCGCCGTCTCCAGGAACGCCAGCGCTGAGTCCGAGAGCTCGGGCACGAACACCGCGTCTGCCACGATCTGGCTCATGGCCTCGTCAGACTGCGCGCTCGGGTCGAGCTGCAGGAGCGGCACCAGGGCGCGCAGCGCCTCTACGTACTTCTTCTTGGCGGCGTAGGCCCGCACGAGCGCGCGGTGGCAGCGGGCATCGCTCGGGTACTTGGCGACCAGCGCCGCCAGCGCCGCCGGGCCCTGCTCGACGCCGTGCTCCATCTCACGCTCGCTGGCGAAGCCGGGCATGGCGGCGCGCGCCACCACCGGTCGCTTGGGCGGCGCGCTGGACGGCCAGGCGATGAGCACCAGCACCAAGACGAGCAGCGCCGCCAGCCCGCCGACCGCCAGGCCGATGGTTGCGTCCGAGACCTCGCGCAGCTTGGGCGGCAGCCGCGGGCGGATGAAGCCGAGAAGGCGGCTCCACCCCCGCGTCCCGTGCGTCCGCGCCACCGTCCAGGCGCGCTCCCCGCGCTCTTTCACGGCGGGAAGGAGGACCTCGCGACCCAGGCGGGCGACCTCTTTGGAGCCATCCAGGACGCGCTCGCTCGCCGAGGGCGGCGGCGCCGGAGCCAGCACCGCCGGGTTGGCGGTATCCGGCTGCAGCAGCTCCAGATCGACGGCGCTCGGCACGCGGAGCTTGGGCGGCGGCGCGCTCTGCCCGACTCCGAGGGCGGCAGCCAGGGGCGAGTCGGACTCGCCGGGGCCGGACCACTTGGGCTTGACCTCCCGCTCACCATCAGCGGCGGCGGCCCCACCGGGCGAGGCGAGGTCGGCCAGCGCCGAGGCGAGCGACTCGTCCTTGACCTGTTTGGGATCGCTGGGAAGCGCCGGCGCGGCGCCCAGCCCCGCGGCGACCGCCAGCGGGTCGAGGGTCGCGAACACCGCGCGGGCCGTCGCCGGCCGCTCCTCCGGGCTCTTGGCCAGGAGCTGCATGACCAGCTCCTCAAGCGCCGCTGGCACCTTGAGCTGCGGGGCGCGCTCGCTCAGCGGTGGCACCTTGCCGACGACGTGCTGCTTGAGCAGCTCCGCCGGATCCTCCCCGCGGAACGGCGGCGCGCCGGTGAGCAGCTCGTACAAAATGACGCCCAGCGAGTAGAGGTCCGCGCGGGCATCGACCTCCCCACCCACCGACTGCTCGGGCGCCAGGTACTGCGGCGCACCGAAGGCGGTCGCGTGGCGGGTCGGCGCCTGCGAGCGCGACGGATCCCACTGCGTCGCGCCGAGCGCCTCCGCGCGCACCTTGGCCAGACCGAAGTCGCGGACCCTTACCAGGTCGGGCTCTCCCTCGCGCTGCTGCAGTACGATCTTCTCCGGGGTCAGGTCGTGGTGGAGCACGCCCGCCGCGTGCGCCGCCACCAGCGCGCTGACGAGCTGCCGGGCCAGCTGCAGCACCCGCGGCAGCGGCAGCGGCCCCGCGGCAAGCGCCTCGCGCAGGGTCTTGCCGGTGACATACTCGTAGACGAGAAAGACGGCCCCGTCCTCGGTGCGACCGATATCGCTGGGCGCGACGATGCTCGGGTGGTCCAGCGGCGCCGTCGCCAGCGCCGCGCTCTCAAAGCGGGCCGCGAGCTCGGGGGTCGGCAGCACCTCGCTGCTGATCACCTTGATTGCCATATTCTTGCGGAGCTGGTTGTGCTCGACCAGGTACACCCCGCCGAGCTCCCCCGCGCCGAGGAGCGAGATGATCTTGTAGCGACCGCCAACGGTCGCGCCGATGCGCTTGCTGAGGTTATCAGAGGCGTTCTTGGTCGAGCCGGCAGCGCCCCCGTCAGCCGGCGATTGCGGTATGGGCATGATCCAACACGATAACTGAAATGCGGGCTCCTGAAAACAGTTCGCGCCGCCCGCGCGCGACCCCTTGGAAGCGAAGGTCACCGACGCTGCCGTCCGCGCCGGCAGACCGTTACGCTGCCAAGTCCTTGATCTTCCAGAAGCTTTTGCCAAGCCGCGGAACGGCGCCGGCAACCGCAGCGCTGGCGCCGACTTCACGCTCATCCGGAGCTAAATATGGATCGCGACAACGACCGCACGTCTGTTTCGGGCATGCACATTGCGGGCAATACTTCATACATGGTGATCATGCGTTCCGACCGTATTACCATCACCATTGAACGGCAGCCTGGAAATCAACTCACCCAGTGGAAGGGTGAGTGCCGCAAGGTCTAGGTTGTCATGGCCATGTCCCCGGCTTTCTCCAGTCGGGTCCACAAGATCGCACCTTCCCGAGCGTCAGCGAGTAGTCATCGGCCGGAACTTCACGTCGCTGCCGGGACGTGCAACTGGCGCGCTCTAATCGCTTGT
>DAOMZC010000982.1:0-2856 GCA_035437965.1 Pseudomonadota bacterium | reverse complement strand
GTTTCGAGTCGCCCGAGCTGCGCGGCATCCTCGCGGTGAGCGGCATCATCGGCACCTGGGCCGGCCCGCGCGCCCCCGGCACCGCCTACGTCATGGCGCACCACAAGGTCGGCGATGTCGGCGACGGCCAGCTCGGCTCGTGGGGCTTCCCCGAGGGCGGCATGGGCGGCGTGACCACCGCGATGGCCAAGGCGGCGGCGGCTTTCGGCGCGACCCTGCGCACCGGCGCCCCGGTGGCCCGCATCCTTGTGAAAAAAGGCCGCGCCGCCGGCGTCGTGCTGGAAGGCGGCGAGGAGCTCTACGCCCCGGTCGTCGTCGCCACCGCCCACCCCAAGATTACCTTCCTGCGCCACCTTGAGCCGCAGGACCTACCGGCCGATTTCCGCGAGTCGATCGAGCGCTGGAAGACGCGCAGCGGCACCGTCAAGATAAACCTCGCGCTCGACCGCCTGCCCGAGTTCACCGCCAAGCCCGGCTTCGATCCCGAGGTCCACGGCGGCACCATCGTGCTCGCCGACTCGCTCGACGAGCTGGAGACGGCCTTCCAGGACGCCGTCGACCACCGCCCGGCCCGCCGGCCGTTCGCCGACATCTGCATCCCTTCGGTGTTCGACCCGACGCTGGCCCCCAAGGGCAAGCACGTGATGTCGATGTTCACGCAGTGGGTCCCCAAGGAGTGGGCCGAGGCCCCGCACCGCGCCGAGCTCGAGGCCTACGCCGACCGCGTGCTCGACCGGCTCGAGGAGCTCGCCCCCGGCTTCCGCCAGAGCATCCTGCACCGCCAGGTCATCGGCCCCCACCAGATGGAGACCGAGTACGGCCTTGTCGGCGGCAACATCTTCCACGGCGAGCTCTCGGTCAGCCAGCTGTTCCACCTGCGCCCGGCGCCCGGCTACGCCGACTTCCGCACCCCGGTGCGGGGCCTGTACCAGGCTTCTTCAGCGACCCACGGCGGCGGCGGCGTCACCGCCATCCCGGCCCTCCAGGCCGTCGCCCAGATCCTGGCCGGGCGCTGAAATCGAAATCCTGTCGGGGCGACCGCTGATATCATCAAGTCGTGGCACCAGTTACTGAAATCACCGACTATCCGCTGCTCCGCTTCCATGACGAGCGCGCCGCCATCGTGGCCGAGACGGCCGAGCGGGCGCTGCGGGTGGCGCTCGACAAGAGCGCGCCGGAGTACATCCTCAACGACACCTGCCTGCACGAGATCCGCCGCCTGTCCGAGAGCGCGGCGCAGCAGGAGGTGCGCCCGATCGGCGAGTGGAAGCGGCTGTGGCGGAGCCTCGGTCACCTGCCGACGCAGCAGCTCACCAGCGAGCTCGCGCGCCTCATCGCCGACTACGCCGAGGACGTCGCCGGCGGCTTCAGCAAGGTCGTCTACCACGTCGCCTCGGGCGCGATCCCGCCGGCGCTGGCGCTGCTCTTAAACCCCGAGCGCCTCGGCAGCCTCGGCGAGCACCTGCTGAGCCCCGACAAGCTGGTCGCGCTGCTCAACGAGCGCCTGCGCATCGAGGGGCCGCTGGCCGAGCTGCGGGCGCTGGCGCAGCGGGCGACCCTGGTCTGCGTGCCCACCCACCTGTCGAACCTCGACTCGCCGGTGATGGGCTACTCGCTGCAGGTCGCGGGGCTGCCGCCGACGACGTACGGGGCGGGCAAGAACCTGTTCTCCAATCCCCTGCTCGGCTTCTTCATGCGAAACTGCGGCGCCTACCGCGTCGACCGCCGCATCCGCCACGAGCTGTACAAGGACGTCCTCAAGACCTACTCGCAGGTGATCCTCGAGCGCGGCTACCACTCGATGTTCTTTCCCGGCGGCACCCGCTCGCGCTCGGGCCGCGTCGAGAGCCACCTCAAGCTGGGCCTGCTCGGCACCACGCTGACCGCCACCATCGAGCGCCTGCGCCGCGAGGCCGGCCTGGCCGCGGGTCCGCGGGTGCGGCCGATCTACCTGTGCCCGGTCACCATCAACTGCCAGCTGGTGCTGGAGGCCGAGACGCTCATCGCCGACTACCTCAAGGAGACCGGCAAGGCGCGCTTCATCATCGACGACGACGAGTCGACGCAGTGGCGCCGGGTGGCGCAGTTCGTGCGCTCCACCATGACCCACGCCGGGGCGATCATGATCCGCTTCGGCCGGCCGCTGGACGTGCTCGGCAACCCCGTCGATGAGCAGGGCCGCTCGCTGGCTCCCGACGGCCGCCCGGTGGACCTGGGCCGCTACTTCTGGGTGAACGGGCGGCCGCAGCCGCTGCCCCAGCGCGACGCCGAGTACATGAACGAGACCGGCGAGGCGATCTCCCGCGCCTACCGGCACGAGACGGTGCTGATGTCGACGCACATGCTGGCCCATGTGATGTGGCGGCGGGTGTGCCGGGCGCTGCCGGGGCTGGACGTGTATCGCCGCCTGCGCCAGCCGCTGGAGCTGACCCTGCCCGAGGCCGAGGTGCTGGCGGATCTGGAGCGGCTGCAGGCCCTCCTGCGCGCGCGCGGGCACCTGCTCGGGCCGTATGCCAGCACCACTCCGAAGCAGATTCTCACCGCGGCGCTCGCCGCGTTCGGCAGCTACCACACCGCCCCGGCGGTCGAGCGGGTGGCGGGCAAGGGCGACCTCATGCCCGGCGATCGGCAGCTGCTTTTCTATTACCAAAACCGCGTCGAGTCGCTGGGGGTCGAGCTATGAGCGGTCTTATCGTCGCAGTGCTCGGCGGCGGTCGCTGGGCGCGGGCCCTCTGCGCCACCCTGGCCCACAACTCCCGCCGCGCCCCCGAGCGGGTCGCCGGCGTGCTCCACTACCGCCCGCCGCGCGAGGACGCCGCCGGCCCGCCCGGCGATGAGCCGCTCGCCGCCACCCCG
>DAOMZC010000981.1:0-2864 GCA_035437965.1 Pseudomonadota bacterium | reverse complement strand
GGTGGCCGGTCAGCTCAGCGCCAACCTCATCGCCGGCGACGTCAAGGTCGAGCGGCTCGAGCTCTCGGTCGGCGACATGGCGGTCAAGGGCAACGCCGACCTGCGCAGCCTGTGGACCAGCCCCGCCGTCAACATGCTGGCGCTGCAGTCGCAGGGGCTGCTGCTGGAGCGGCTGGTGGCGGTGCTGCCGCCCACCGCGCTGCCCGCCGACGCGACGCTGCGCGGGCCGCTGACCATCCGCGGCGCCGGCCCGGGGACCCCGACCCAGGCCAAGGTCGAGGTGGCGCTGGATGCGACCTCGGCCGCCCTGCTGCTGCCGAGCTTTGCCAAGCCGGTCGGCACGCCGCTGGTGCTGGAGCTGCGCGGTCAGGTCAAGGACAAGGGGATGAACATCGAGCGGCTGGGCCTGGTGCTCGGGCCGCTGGCGCTCCTGGCCTCGGGGCAGGTGCGCTCGGGCAGCGACTTCGATCTGAAGGCCGACACCGGCTCGGTCGATCTGGATCGGCTGCTGCGGCTCTTGCCCACCGTCGAGCAGTCCATGGCGGCGGTCAAGAAGAAGAAGGCGCGCATCGCCGGCGACTTCCGCGTCTTCGGCACCGTCAAGCGCCACGGCGAGGAGCTCAACGCCGGGGTCAAGCTCCAGATGCGCGATGCCCAGCTTGCCGCCGGCGACATCGAGCTACGCGGCGGGGCGGACCTCGGAGCCGACCTGCGCTCGACGCCGGCGTCGGCCAGCGTCAACGCCAACCTCGATCTGACGAGCGCGGGGCTGCGGGTACCGGGCAGCGTCGACAAGGGCAGCGGCGTGCCGATGCGGGTGCGGCTGCAGGCGGATCGCACCGGCAAGGTGGTGCACGTCAAGCTCGCCCAGCTGGAGCTGCCCGGCGGCACCCTGCAGGTCGTCGGCTCGGCGGATCTGTCGGGCAACCGGCTGGATATGAAGGTGCCGCTGTGCGACCTCGATCTGTCCAAGCTGGCGCAGGTGGTCCCGGCGCTGAGCCGCGGCAGCCTGGGGGGTCTGTTCGACAGCCGCATCCACTTCGCGGTCAGCGCCGACGGCAACCCCAACAAGCTGTCGACGGTGCGGGCGCGCATCGATCAGTTCTCGCTGCAGGTCGCCGGCGGCACCGTCCGCGGCACCGCCGAGGTCATCGGCCTGGATGAGCCGCGCAAGATCACCTTCAACTTCGGCGCCGACTACCTGGACCTCGACAAGATCCTGCCGCCGCCGAGCGAGTCCGGCGATAGCGCCCGCGAGGAGACCCGCTCCAGCAGCGGCAGCACCACGGTGCCCAAGTTCGTCAAGCGGCTGGAGATGGACGGCAAGGTGGCGGTCGCCAGCGGCAAGCTGCGCGGGGCCGCGGTCAAGGACTTCGACCTGCAGCTCACGATGGCGCAGGGCCGGCTGCTGGTGAAGGTCCTGCGCGCCGCGGCGCTGGGCGGAAGTGTCGTCGCCACGGGCACGTCGGTCGATTTCAGCGGTGCCAAGCCGCACTTCAACCTGAAGGCCAAGCTCGACAAGATCGATCTGGCGCAGGTGCTGGCGCTGCGCAGCCCCGATATGGGGCGCAAGATGACCGGGCGCGGCACCCTGGATCTGAACACCGATGGCCAGGGGCTTGAGTGGGCCGACATCGCGCCCAAGCTCACCGGATCGCTGGGGATGGCGCTGACCGATGGCAAGCTGCTGACCGCCTCGCTGGGGAACTCGGTGATCGCGCCGATGCTGGCGCAGGCGGGGGGGCAGGTGGGCGCGGTGGCGGCGTCGCAGCAGATGGCGCTCAAGGACCTGGCGGCGCAGTTCAAGATCGAAAACGGCCAGCTCCGCACGACCTCGCCCATGCGCTTCACCACCGAGGAGGGCGGCATCAGCCTCACCGGCGCGATCGGCCTGGACAAGAGCCTGGCGATGCTCGGGGACCTCTCGCTGTCGCCCAAGACGATCTCGGCTGCCACCGGCGGCAAGCTCGTCCCCGATCGCGACATTCCGGTGAGCCTGCGCATCGGCGGCTCCCTGACCAAGCCGGAGATCACGCTGGCCGACCCGGCCAAGACGGTGGCGGCGCTGACCGAGGCGCTCTTGCGCGGGCGCGGCGCCGATCTGCTCAAGAACCTGGGCGGCGGCAAGAATCCGCTCGGCGGGGCGCTGGGTGGGGCGCTGGGTGGGCAGGGCAAGAACCTGGGCGGGGCGCTCGGCGGCCAGGGCAAGAACCTGGGCGGGGCGCTGGGCGGGGCGCTCGGTGGAGCGCTCGGTGGGCAGCCGGCGGCCGGACAGCCCGGGCAGCCCGCGGCGCCGGCGCCGGCGCAGCAGGACGCCAAGCAGCGCTTGGAAGAAGAAGCCCGCAAGCGCCTCCAGGGAGCCCCGAAGGGACTGGGCGGCCTCTTTGGTCGCTGAGCACAATCCCGCAAGTTAGCTGGCACCGCTGCGCTGGGCAGGGCCTGTTCCGGCGGTGCCCAAGTATGTCTCCTGGGCACCGCTGCGCGCCGTAATTCTGGGCCCTGCGCAGCTTCGCAAGGCTTCAAGTCTTGGGGGCTGCACCAAGCGGAAGCCGGCCAGACCACAGCCCGCCCGGGAAGCCCGCCCGGGAAGCCCGCCCGGGAAGCCCGCCAGGAAAGATCGATCTCTCCGTCGCTGAAAAGCCCGAATGGGCCGCCTTTGTCGGGGTGAAAAATTCACATCGGCAAGGGCGCGTGTTACTCGTTGAGCTCCCCTATGTCCACGTCGCGGCGTCGTCCCACTGCCTCTCCCGCGCTGCGGTTCCTGACCAGCCTGACCGGCGGCGGAGCGGCGCGCCGCCCGCGCCGTGCGCCGCGCTACGCCGGCCGGGTGTCGCGGCAGGCCGCCGCTCGCTCGGGCCACCGCG
>DAOMZC010000980.1:0-2870 GCA_035437965.1 Pseudomonadota bacterium | reverse complement strand
TCCACCTCAGCTCAGCGGACGGGCCGCCCCGGACGGTCAGCCGCTCGCTGGCGCAGCTGGCGACCGAGCTGCGCGTCCGGCCCGAGGTGCTCCTGCCGGGTCTCAACGATCTCGTGCAGCGGCACCGCCTGGTGGTCAGGCTCAGCCAGCGCGGTGAGCAGGGCGAGCCGGTGACCGTCTACCGGCTCGCCCACCCTTATCTCATCGACTTGCTCCACCATGCGACGGGGGGAGCGACCAGCGGCCGCCGGCGCAGCGAGTCAATCCTGCGCACGGCGCGCCTGCGAGCCGAGTACCAGCGCGGCTACCACCTGTCCCTGCGCGAGCTCCATCACGTGCGGCGCTACCGACCCGCGCAGCTCGACCGGGGCGAGCGGGCGCTCATGCGGCGCACCGTGCTCGGGCTGGCGCTGCGCAGCGTCGTCGTGCTACTCGCCATCGCCGCGCTGGGGGCGGTGCGCTGGGCCAGCTACCGGCTCGAGCTGCAGCAAAATGAGCTCGTCTTCAAGCGCGGCCTGCCGGTGCTCCATCCCGTGCTCGGCAGCGCCGCGGTCACGGTGGCGAGCGGGCTCGCGCGCGACGACCTGCCCGACGGCAGCGAGGTCGGCCGGCAGCTGTTCGCACCGCTCGTCCAGACTAGCCGCCTTTACCTCCCGGGTCCGCGGCGCCTGGGACCTTCCTTCGATGCCCAGGGCGCGCTGCGCGAGCAGCTTGTCACCGTGGGCAGCGCCTACCTGGAAAAGAAGCGCAATCCCTACTCGCGGCAGTCCGCGCTGCTGGAAAGTACGGTGAGCGACTGGCTGATCGTCGCCAATGACTCCCTGGCAAGAGACCCCGGCAACCAGCAGCTCATATCCTATTATCAGGGGCGGCTGCTGGAGAGCTTCGCGGCGCTTGAAGGCAAGTGCCAGGCGGCGGAGCCGCGCTCTCCCGAGTGCAGCGATGCAGTGGGCGCGCTCCAGGCCCTCGCGGTCAACCTGCTGAAGGCGGGGAGCTCGGGCGACGCTCATGACAAGGTGGAGCAGCTCTTCACGGCGCGGCTGACCGCGGCGCCGCCCGGCAGCTGGTCGTTCGAGGTCGCCCTGGCGGTGCTGCGGCTGTGGCGCGGGCGCGACCCGGGCCTCCGCGGCCTGCTCGTCGAGCGCCTGGCCGACAAGTCGCTGGCGGCGCGGGAGGCGCTGATCGGCGGGCTCGCCCTTTTACCGCGCGCTCCGGAAGACCCAGTCTTCAAGATCGGCAAAAACCCTGCCCTGGTCGAGGAGCTCGGCAGCCAGCTCATGGCGGTGCTGGAGGATCCAGCGGTCTCGCGCCAGGGGCGGCTGGATGCGCTCGCGGCGCTCACCCAGCTGTCCGCGCTGGGCGCTCCCAGCGAGCGGCTGCTCAAGATCTTGTCGGCGCAGCTCGAGCTTGCCCGGACCGCCGGGGACGGCACGAGCGCTCCCGCCGCAGCGACGGCCGCGCCAGCCGCGCCTTCCCAGCCTGCAGCCCCCGCAAAGAAGACCGCCGCCAAGCGCAACCGCGGTGGTGCCCGGCGCGCCGCAACACGCCGCGCTGACGCCCCGCCAGCGGACAGCGGCCCCGCCGCGCCCGCGGTGCCCGCCGCCGTTCCAGGCAGCCCCGCCCCCGCCGTCGAGAGCCAGCAGGCCCGCGGGAGTAGCCCGACCGGTCCGGCGGCCAGCCGCCCAGAGCCGCTGACCGCCATTGATCTGTTGCGAGCGCTGATCAAGCTCAAGGTCGGCAGCCGCGAGCTCAAAGTGAACAGCGGGCTAATCGTCGCCGCGACGCTGGATGGGCTCCGCGGCGCGGAGCGTCCGACCGGCTCGCCGCGGCCCGAGCCAGCCCCGGGCGAGCCGGCGAGCCCCCGACCGCTTATCGCCAGCTGGACAGATCAGCGGCTCCCGTACATCGACCTAATCGGCTCCTACGACTATCACTGGAACCAGCTCTTCGGCGAGGTCCGCGGCGACGAGGTTCGCGATGCGCTGGCGCAGGCCCTGCAGTCCTATCTGGAGGCCTCCCAGCCGCAGTCGGTCAAGCGCCCGCGCGGCGAGCTCGAACCTCTAATCCGGGCCGCGCGGCGCGCCGGCGCTTCAGTCCACGAGGTAGCCGGCTGGCTCCCGGACCGGGAGAGGGTGGAGCCAGGTGACTACGAACGCAACCTGCTCGCCGCCCTGGAGGCCGTCTACCGCATCGATGACGCGGAGGAAGATCGGATCGTCAAGGAGCAGCGGGTTCCCGAGCACCGCGCAGAGCTCGTGCGCTGGGTGAACGAGTACATCGCGCAGGACGGCAAGCGCGGCTGCCGCTGGGCCGCCGTGGCGCTCAACTACCAGATCGTGCACCCGGCCATCGCAGACAAGATCGACGATCCAAGCTGCCGGAGCTCCTCCGCGCTCCACCGTGCCTACGCGCAGTTTCGCCTGCTGCGCCACACCCGCGGCTTCGACGAGGGCGCACGCCTGGGCGCCATCAGCAGCGGTGAGGCGGCCGACAAGTCCGAGTCCTTCCACGACGCCAGCGTGCGCCTGCTGCAGCTCCTGAGCAGCGCCCAGGCCGACGCTTGCAGCACCTACCGCAGCGCGGTGCGCACGGCTCTTGAAGACCTGATCCGGCGGCAGCGCGAGCAGCCCGACGGCGCCGAGTCGCTGGCCGAGCTGCGCCGCCAGGTCATGCAGGAGCGCCGCCGCCCGCAGTACCCGCTGCAGCGACAGCTGGCGCTGCTCGATGTGTGGACCGTGCTGCTCCTACAGTAGAAAAAGGAACGCGCCCGGCGCGGAACGATGCGGCTCAGACCTCGGCGGCGCGACCTCTCCGGTGGAAGCGTCGCCCGCGAGCGAGCCGCCTGGGGGTAGCGTCCGCGCTCCGGCGGC
>DAOMZC010000979.1:0-2870 GCA_035437965.1 Pseudomonadota bacterium | reverse complement strand
CTTCCCGCAGCTCCCGCACCGGACGGAGCCCCCGCGCTTCCCGCAGCTCCCGCACCGGACGTAGCCCCCGCAGCTCCCGCACCGGACGCAGCCCCCGCAGCTCCCGCGCTTCCCGCTCCCGCACCGGACGCAGCCCCCGCGCTCCCCGAGCCGCTGCCCGCGTCTCCTGGCTTCCCGCGGCGCACGCCGATCAGCTCGCAGGCCGCGTCGTCCTTCCGATCGCAGGCGCGCTTCAGGAGCTGCGCGCTCCGCTCGGCGTCGCGATCGACGCCGGTGCCGTCACGGTGCAGGAGGCCGAGCACGCGGCATGCGATCGCGTCCTCGCCGTCGCACGCCTTCTTCAGCCACACGGCCGCCGCGCTGGCGCTCTTCGGCAGCCCGAAGCCGTCGAGGTAGAGCACGCCGAGCTGGCGGCACGATGTCGGATCGCCCGCCTCGCAGCCGCGCTGGAAGTGGCCGAGCATCTTCTTCTTGCGTGGCGCGCCCTCCTTCTCGACGAGCGTCGCGTCGAGGTTGCCGGCGTTCGTGCACGCGTACGGCGCGCCGCCGGTGCACGCCCAGCCGAGCCCGCGCCCGTCCGCCGCACCGACGGTGATCCCAGCGCTGCGGGTCCCGGGGCCGCTCAGCGCGCGCAACGCCAGCTACAAGATGCGCGCCTCGCTCGACGCCGCCGCCCACAAGGTGACCGGGCACGCCACGCTGGTGTGGCGCAACCTGGAGAAACAGCCCGTCGACCACCTGGTGTTCCACCTGTACCAGAACGCGTTCAAGAACTTCGCCTCGCAGTTCATCCGCGACAGCGGGCCGCAGCTGCGCGGCGCGACCATGCCGGCCAAGGGCTGGGGCTACATCGACGTCACCGGGGTCCGCATCGGCCAGGCGGAGCTGCTGGCGCAATCCACGGTGGTCGACACCCTGATGACGGTGCCGCTGCCGACGCCGCTCGGGCCGAGCGCGACCGTCGAGGTGGAGCTCGACTGGACGGTCCAGCTGCCCAAGGTGTTCGCCCGCTCGGGCTGGGTCGACAGCTACCACGCGGTGACGCAGTGGTTCCCCAAGATCGGCGTCTGGGACTGCGGCAGCGAGGGCAACCGCTGCAGCTGGCGCGCCCACCAGTACCACGGCTTCACCGAGTTCTTCGCCGACTACGGCGTCTACGATGTCGAGCTCGAGGTGCCGGCCGACACCCTCATCGGCGCCACCGGCGTGCGCACCAGCGAGCGCATCGAGGGCAACCGCCGCATCGAGCGCTACCACGCCGAGGACGTCGCCGACTTCGCCTGGTTCGCCGACCCGCGCTTCATTGCCGTCGATCAGCACGTCGCCGACGAGTTCGGCGGCATCGCCGTGCGCCTTCTGACCCGCCGCGGCCAGGAGCTGGCGATTCCGCGCCACTTTACCGCCGTCAGCGCCGCGCTGCTCGAGGGTGAGCGCCGCTTCGGCATCTACCCGTACCGCAACGCGACGGTCATCATCCCGCCGCCCGACGGCAGCGGCTCGGGAGGGATGGAGTACCCGACGATCCTCACCAGCTTCGCCGCCCCCGTCCCCGCCGGGGTGCGCGTCCTGGAAGTCGCCACCGCGCACGAGTTCGGCCACCAGTTCCTCTACCACCTCATCGGCACCGACGAGGTCGAGGAGGCCTGGCTCGACGAGGGGCTCAACGAGACGTTCACCTCGTGGGTGATGGAGCGCATGTACCCGCGCGGCTGCACGGTGCTCGACCTGCCGTACCTGTGCCTGAACGATCTCGACAACGACTGGCTGGTCTATCGCGGCACCACCCGGCGGGCGCCGCTGGCGACGCGCAGCTTCGAGCTGCCGCGCGGCAGCTACAGCCAGATCTCATACAACCACACAGCGGTCATCCTGCGCACCCTGGAGCGCTACCTCGGCGCCGCGCGGCTGGAGGCGGGGATGCGCACCTACGCCGAGCGCTACCGCTTCCGCCACCCCCGGCGCAGCGACTTCACCGCCGCCATGAACGAGGGCGCCGACGAGGACCTCGGCTGGTTCTGGAACCAGGCGCTCACCACCTCGCGGGTCGCCGACTACGAGGTGCTGCGCCTGAGCAGCGACTCCCACCAGCTCGCCGCCGGCTACTGGGACTGCCCGCCGCGCCCCCTGCCTGCCGCGGTCAGCCTGCCCGATACCGACGACGATCGGACGCGCGCCGAGCTGCAGAAGCTGTGGCAAGAGACTAGCGAGCGGGCCTGCCTCGGCAAGGCCCCAGGCCGCTACGAGGTGCCGGTCGACGAAGAGAAGCCGAAAAAAGGCGACAAGGACGGCAAAGACAGCAAAGACAGCAAAGACAGCTACGACACCGAGGTCACTGTCTACCGGCGCGGCGACTTCCTGTTCCCGGTCGCCATCAAGGTGCAGTTCGCCGACGGCAGCACCGAGTACGAGAAGTGGACGCTGGCCGAGCAGCAGGCCGAGCCCGAGCGCCGCTTCAAGGTGCTGCGCTACCTGCGCCGCCCGAGCAAGGCGTACAGCGCCGAGGTGGATCCCGGCCAGCAGCTCCTGCTCGACGAGAAGCGGATCAACAACGGGCTGCTCGCGAGCGCCGACAAGCGCCCGGTCCGGCGGCTGTGGCTGTCCTTCGAGGGCGCGGTGCAGACGCTGCTCGACCTTCTGGCCCTCTAGAAGCCGATGCCTGACCCCAACCTCAACTTCACGGAGCTAGCGATGCAAGCAGGTTCGCAGCCCCCGATCGCGATCCCGCCGCCGGTAGGTCCCGCCGCGGCAGTCGTCAGCATCCCGCTGGTTCCGGCGGTGGCTGACTCGTCGACCGTCCGTCCGCCGGGGGCCGGGCCGCAGCCGTCGCTGCCTGGCCTGCCGCGTCGCCCCGCCCGGCCGCCCCGGGTGCT
>DAOMZC010000978.1:0-2872 GCA_035437965.1 Pseudomonadota bacterium | reverse complement strand
GGGGGCGCAGGCTAGCGTAAAACAAGGCCCATGACAGACATTCGCAGCGCACGAGGTTCCACGTTCGGCGGCAGCGGCAGGGTCGGCGGCAGCGGCGGGGCCGCCGATGATGCAAGCGGTGCCAAGGTCCCGTCTGCGGCGCGCCGCGGTCGCGGTCAGAAGGCGCTGCTGACCAGCGAGCCCGCGGTCTATGAATGCGCCGTCGCGGCGCTTACCCGCAGCACCAAGACCGTGGCCCAGCTGCGCCGCCAGCTGCGCCGCCGGGTCGAGCCGGGGGCCGCCGGGGAGGCGCTCATCGATGCGGCGCTGGCCCGCCTGCAGGCGCAGGGCTACCTGAGCGACGCGCGGTTCGCCCAGGGCTACGCCGGCTCACGCATGGCGCAGGCGCGGCTCGGGCGCCGCCGGGTGGCGCAGGAGCTCCTGCAAAAGGGAGTCGCCGCCGAGCTGGTCGAGCGCGAGGTCGCCGCCGCCTTCGCCGAGACCGACGAGCTGACCCAGGCCCGCGCCTTCCTCGCCAAGAAGCGGGTGCGCCCGCCGACCGACCAGCGCGACGCGGCGCGCATCTTCCGCCTGCTTGCTCGCGCCGGCTTCGGGGCGGGCACCGCAACCCAGGTCCTGCGTCAGCTGCGCACCGGTGCAGCTGAGAGCACGGACTCTCTTACCGATCCCGACCCGGCTGACCTGACTGACTACGACTGACCCCGCCCTTCGGCCCAATACCCCGTGCCACACCGTGTGGCGCGGCTTGTGATTGGTCCAACCGAAGCGGCGCCGGAAGCGCGCTCTAGGGGTGGCCGTCTTCCCGCTGCACCGCCGCCGGTCCGTCGAGCGCCAGCTGCAGCCGGATGCGCCGCGCCGGTCCCAGTAGCAGGTGCAGGATCGCGCCCGCGATCCCGAGCAGCAAACAGAACTCCCACAGCCTGACCCCGCCGTAGTTCTGCAAGAGATACCCGCCGACCGCCGGTCCGAGCAGCGCCCCCATCCCCCAGCACAGGTGGAAGGCGCCCTGGTAGCTGCCGCGCAGCTCCGCCGGCGCCAGATCCGCCACCACCGCCGAAGCCACCGGCGACATCAGGATCTCGCCGATCGTCCACACCGAGATGCCCAGCGCGTAGCCGCCGATCGTCGGAAGCTGCGCCGGCAGGTAGAACCCGACCCCGGTGAGCAGCGCCCCCACCGCCAGCACCCGCGACCGCCGGATGCGCATCAGCGACCGCGTCGCCAGCGGCTGCAGCAGCACGATCAGCACGCCGTTTATCGCGTTCAGGCGCCCGTACTCGGCCATGGTCAGCCCGTGCGCGGTCATGTCGAGCGGCAGCGTCGAGCTGTCCTGAAAGAAGATGAACCCGACGAGCATCTGGGTAAACACGAACGCCACGAACACCCCGTCGCGGTAGGGCTTGGCCAGATCGATGGGGGGCGCGTGCGGGCTGGCCTCGCGGCTGGGCAGGGTCTCGGGGACCAGCAGGTAGATGACGGCGCCAAAAAGGAGGGTCGTCAGGGCGTCGCCGACAAACAGGAGCCGCGGGTCCAGCTTGGCGACCAGCCCCGCCAGCACCGAGGCCCCGGCAAAGCCGAGGTTTGAGGCCCAATAGAGCAGCCCGTAGGCGCGCGTCCGATCCTTGGGCTCGACCAGATCCGCGACCGCCGCCATCCGCGCCGGCCGCCCGAGGTCGCTCAGCAGCCCCAGCACCGCCGTCACCACCGCCAGATACCGCACATCCCGCGCCATGCCGAGCGTCAGCATCGCCGCCGCGCTGAGCACCGCCCCAAGCAGCATGGTCGGCCGGCGCCCGACCCGGTCCGCCAGCACCCCGCCGAGCGGCCCGGCCGCCAGCGAGCCGCCCCCGTACAGCGCCACCAGGATGCTCGCCACCGCGATCGAGAAGCCGCGCGTCTGGGTGAGGTAAATCGCGAGAAACGTAAACAGGAACCCGCCCAGGCGGTTGATCAGCATCGCCGTCCACAGATACCAGTAGGTCCGGGGCAGACCCTGTACCAAGCTGCGGAACGCGCGCGATGGCATGTCTTTGTACGCTTAGGGCATTTCCCTCGAAAACACAACCGCGCTCGGCGAGGCGGGCGCGACCGCTGGTGGCGTAAAGTGGGCGCAGCGGTCTTGTAGGTGCGTGCTGGCCCGCTCAGCGCAGAACATGCGACCCGTAGGCTCGTTGGCGGGCTTGCGGGGGGGCGTTTCTGCGCTGACCCCCGCGAGCAACGTAGGGCGACGGGAGCTGGCTACGGGCAGCTGTTCACCGCGAGCAGGTTGATCGTGGTCGGAGTCTGGGGGAACGAGCTGCCGGCGGTGGTGTGGGCGATGGCGGCGTAGCGCACACACTCGGTCTTGGTCTTCTGTACGCGGACGGCGTTGAGGTAGATGCGGACCGGGCCGCTCGGGACGTTGGTCACGGAGTAGCGGGAGAGGGCGCAGTCCACGTTGATGAACTCGACGCTGCTCTGGCCGTCGCGCTCGCTGACGATCTGGACCGCCATCCAGTCGATGCGCTCGGTCTGGCATTACTTATTGAGGTATTGTTGAATTAATAATAATATAAGTAAGATAAAGAGAAATAGAAATAGAAATAGAAATAGAGAATAACAAAGGTTATTAACTCATACTCTAAGGATACAATATGCTATCATTATCAAGGATAAATATAAATCTGTTATTTCTTATTTTAAAACTATTACTTATCTAATAAATAATACATCATATCAAAATAAACATAAAGATAATATAATGATGTTAAAAAAGTAGCTATGTTAATCTTTAACCGTAGTTAATGTATCATAGCTGATGATCATACTCGAAAAGGTTATAATGCTTATCAATTATTATTTAAAATAGCAAATGATCGTGGTAAATAAAACT
>DAOMZC010000977.1:0-2873 GCA_035437965.1 Pseudomonadota bacterium | reverse complement strand
CCGCCCGGAGCCTACGCGCCGCCGCCCAGCTACACCCCGCCCCCCGCCGCGGTGCCGCCCGCGCACTCAATTCCCCGATAGTCCGCCTTGCGTGAGGCCGCCCGGCCCTCCGCCGCCCGCCTCTCCTGAAGCCAGCTGAGCCTCCGCCGCCCGCCTCGCCTGAAGCCAGCTGAGCCTCCGCCGGTCCGCCTTGCCTGAAGCCAGCTGAGCCTCTGCCGGTCCGCCTCGCTTGAAGCCAGCTGAGCCTCTGCCGGTCCGCCTCCGCGTGAGGTCCCGCAAGTCAGCGCCCATGAGGACCGCTGAGCGTCCGCCCGCCCGCATCGCCGGGACCGCCCTGCTAAATGGCGCTCGCGATTAATGTGATTTTAGCTACGTCATCGTCGGCCCCCTGCTCTTTTTGGCAGCGGCCGAAATTTTGTATTCCTCCCGGCGCGCAGGCTTACGTACACTGCCGCCCACCAGGAAGCACCTCGCTCCCAATGGAGGCAGAAAACCGCATGCGCCAGAATTTTCCCGGCCTCGGCCTCGGGTGCAGCCCCGGACCCAGCTCGATGCCCTGTGCCGACGCTGACTCCGGCGCTCGCCCGCGTCCTCGCCGTAGCCACCCAGGCCGCCCGCGGGGCGGTCCGGCCCACCGCTCCCGCTCGTTGCCCGTCCGCCTCGCGGTGCTGGCGCTTTACGCGTGCACCCTGCTGGTCGGCGCGCGCGCGGCCTGGGCCGTCGGTGAGCTCAGCGGCAGCATCGGCGGCTACGTCACGGTCAAGGGGACCAAAGACGGCCTGGCCGGCGTCCCGGTGGCGGTGAGCAGCAAGAAGCTGATCGGCGGCGCCCAGCAGGTGATCACCGCCGACGACGGCAGCTTCACGGCGGTGAACCTCCCGCCCGGCACCTATGAGGTAGCGATCTCCCTGGAGGGCTTCGCCCCCATCAAGCAGGTCGGCATCCAGGTCAACGCCGGCTCGCGCTCGACCGTCGATGTCGAGCTGGAGGTCCAGACCTCCACGCAGCTCAACGAGAAGGTGACCATCATCGAGAAGGTCAACCCGATCCTCAACTCGGAGAGCGCCGCCGCCACCACCCCCATCAACAACGAGCAGATCACCCGCGCCCCCACCTTCCGGCAGGAAAAGGCGGTGGCGCAGTTTACCGCCGGCGTCACCCAGGGCGGCGACCGCGCCGTGGTGCGCGGCGGTCTTGGCCGCTTCAACCGCTACTTCATCGACGGCCTGGAGGTCACCGACATCACCCTCGGGGCGTTCGGGACCTCGTCGGCGCTCATCAACTCGGACTCGGTCGAGCAGTTCGTCGTCTCGGTGGGCGCGATGGACGCCGAGTACAACTCGCTGGGCCTGGTCCAGAACATGGTGACGCGCTCGGGCGGCAACAAGTTCATCGTCGACGCTAGCGTCATCCTGCAGCCGCCTTTTGTCAGCGCCACCACCCGCTACCCGACGCGCACGCCGCTGCAGAACGGGGCGCTTCTGTACGACAACCGGCCGCTGCCCGACCGCTCGTTCTACTCGGCGGCGATGAACCTCGGCGGGCCGATCGTCAAGGACAAGCTGTGGTTCTGGTCGAACTTCCAGTTCAACTTCAACCGCATCACCAACTCCATCGCCGAGCAGCCCTTCTACGGCATCAAGTCCTCCTACGATCGCTACCAGGATCAGGTCCTTTACCTGGGCCGCATCAAGCTCACCTGGCAGGCGACGCGGGCGACGCGCATCGCGCTGTCCTACAGCCTCGATTACAACGACATCGTCAACGCCTCGACCTCCAGCGCGATCGGCGGCGTGGACGCCAACAACCTCGCCCCCGAGGCGGAGCGGCGGGTGCAGCGCGGCGGTCACTGGGCCGGTCTGCTCATCGACTCGCTGCTTACCGACAAGCTGCTTTTGCAGATCCAGACCGGCGTGTTCTACAAGAACGCGCTGGAGGACACCTTGTACACGGTGGACGGCGTCGCCGACCGCGTCACCGCCAGCCACACCCTCAACACAGCTGATGCCGGCACCAACAACTTCGTCTACTTGAACGGCAGCCGGCCGTGGGATCAGCAGACCAAGTGGAGCGGCCAGTTCGCGCCGACGCTGCTTTACACCGCGCATGGGCTGGGCGGCACCCACAACATCAAGACCGGCTTCCAGTTTACGTACATGCACTACCAGCACAACGTCGGCGTCGCCGGCGGGCAGCGCTACACCGACAGCGTGCCCGGCCTCCCCTGCGATCCGAACGTCGCGGCGACCTACGCCAGCTGCAACCAGCGCGAGGTCTTCCCCGACAGCCAGCCGATGGACGGCCAGGCGGGCCCCGGATACACGACGACCGCGCAGGCGATAAACGCTGGCCTGTTCATCCAGGATCGCTTCGCGGTGCGGCGCTGGCTGACCATCGTGCCGGGCATCCGCGTCGACCTCGGCGCCCTGTACGACACCACCGGGAAGCGGATTCAGACGCTCATCGGGTTCGGGCCGCGCATGTCGCTTATTTATGACGTGCTGAAGACCGGCAAGCTGCTGCTCAAGGCGCACTACGGGCGCCACAACGACATGGGCAACGCCGGTGTCGCCGACCAGAGCAACCCCTCGCAGACCGCGATCCTGCAGCGCTGGAACCCGGCGACCCAGCAGTTCGCCGACGTTCGCCGCAGCGGCGGCACCGGGACGCAGAAATTCGGCCAGGAGCTGAACCTGAACCCGCCGTCGGTGGATGAGCTCTCCGGCGGCGTCCACGGTCAGGTGAGCGCCCAGGGCGCGGTGGGCATCGACTACACCTTCCGCCACTACGGCAACATCTGGGTCAACGAGGAGGTGAACCAGATCTGGGATCCGGCCGGCACGCGCGTCGTCGGCTACGTCACCGGCAATGCC
>DAOMZC010000976.1:0-2874 GCA_035437965.1 Pseudomonadota bacterium | reverse complement strand
CAAGAGCGCGTCCATGCTCGGGAAGCGATCGCTGGGCCGCACCGAGAGGCCGCGCAGGATCACCTGGCGGATCGGCGCCGGCACCTTGGCCTCGGGCGGCGGCGACAGCACGCGCCCGCGCACGACGTTGTGGCCGAGCGCCGAGAAGGTCTCGCCGGCAAACGGCGGCACCTTGAACAGCGCCTCGTACAGGGCGACGCAGAAGCTGAACTGATCGGTGCGCGGGTCGGTCTTTTTGCCCTCGTACTGCTCGGGCGACATGTAGCGCGGCGTGCCGAGCAGGGCCCCGGTGCGGGTGAGGCGCAGCGCCAGCGCCCCGCCCATCGACTGGCTGCCGGACGCCGAGGTCTCCTGCGACACCTCGGCCTGGCTGTCCTCCGAGCGCTCTTCGCTGCTGCCCACGCTGTGCGCCAGGCCGAAGTCCATGACCCGCACCCGGCCGTCGTGGCCGACCAGGACGTTGTCCGGCTTGAAGTCGCGGTGGACAAGTCCGGCGGCGTGGGCGGCGGACAGGCCGCGGCCGGCGAGGGTGAACTTCTCGATGATCTCCTTCTGGGTGCGCGGGGCCTCGGACAGCCACTTGGTCAGGGTGCCGCCGTCGACGAACTCCATGGCGATGAACACCTGATCGCCGAGGGTGCCGACGTCGAAGACGCCGATGACCTGGGGGTGCGACAGGCGCGCCATCGCCTGGGCCTCGCGGAGCAGGCGCACCCGGCCCTGGCCGTTGGGCCCGCCGCTGGTGCTCTTGCGCAGGAGCTTGGTGGCGACCTTGCGATCGAGCTCGGGATCGTAGGCCGCGTAGACGACGCCCATGCCGCCGCTGCCGATGCAGCCGACCACGATGTAGCGGCCGATGCTCGCCCCGCGCGGCAGCTCCTCGTCGGCAAGCGGGGGCGGGCGGCTGCGCCGCAGCGACTCTACCACCTCGGGGGGGGTCTGGCTGAAGCGCTTGAACGACTCGCTGATCTTGGGCAGGGCGGGGATCGGTCCCGAGTCGGTCGTCGGATCGAGTCCCGGCATGAGACCAGGAACAGATTTAGGACCAGATCTAGGATCGGCTCCCGGCTCCACCTTCGGGTTCAGCCCCGAGTCCACGCCGGGGCTTGAGTCGATCGGCGGCAGCGAGCTGGCGCTGGCCATCGTCTTTTCCAGCGCTATATCGTCTCGCCCCACCCCGGTCGCTGCGCGGGCCGCCTTGAGGGAAACGTCCGACGGGGAGTCCCGTCCCGGCCGCCCCGGCGCGTCCGTTCGTCCGTCCGCCCGCCCGTCCGTCCGCCCGCCTGCCTGCAGGCCCGGGGGACCGGGCCGCCGGCCGCTCGCGTCCGCCGCCGTGCGCTCCAGCTCTATGGAAGCGGCAGGGTGGGTCGGATGTCCGCCGCCCGTGTCGGCGGCCGTACGATCCAGCTCGAGCGACGCTGCTGAAGCAGGAGCGCCCGCAGGCGAAATCGATCTGCTGCTTCCAGGCGGCTGCATTGAGACGACGTTATTTTAGCATCCCTGGCCAGTCTCCGGGTCCGCTGAACCGCCGCACCCCCGCGACCAGGACGCCGGTAGAACAGTTGGATATTTGCGATCTGAATTACATTTAGAACGCAACCGAAGCTCTCCCAAGGCCCCAGCTGCGGCCCCGAGAGCCGCCCCCGAGACCCTGCCCAAGGGCCCGCAGATGCACCTGATATTCTCGATGCTGACGTTCCGGCGTTTGCCGCGGCTGCGACCCGCCTGGATCTCCGCCGGGATGCTCAACCATAAACACAAGACCAAGTTTGTAAGGAATAAATCGGTTAAAGTCATACTAGTGAAAAAGTTTGAGCTGACACGCGGGGCTAGTGGGGACTCACAGCGCGATGGCCGGGCTGACCCAAGCAGTGCGGGGCAAACGGCCTGCCGTCCGCCAGTCATGCGAGCAGATTGATGGAGGCGGGAAACTTTACTATCGTCGGACGGCTCGGCGAAAGTCCGCTCGGGAGCCTGTACGAGGCGGTGCATCGGCAGACCGGCGACCGGGTGGTCATCCGCGTGCTGACGGCGGCGCTGTCGCGCGAGCCCAACCTGCTCGGGCGGCTGCAGGCGCTGATGCGGGCGCTGACCCGGCTTGAGCCCGAGCGCAGCGTCGTCATGCTCCGGCCGAGCGGCCGGGATCCGGCGCAGCCGACCCTGCTCGACTGCGGGCGCACCGACTCGGGCCTTTTGTACATCGCCAGCGAGTACGTCGGCGGCGAGAGCCTGAGCGTGCAGCTGCAGCGCCACTCCGGCCTGCCGCTGCCCAACAAGGCGCTGCGCATCGGCCGGCAGCTGTCGGCCTGCCTGGCGGTGGCGCACGGCCTGGGCATTCGCCACCAGGCGCTGCGGCCGGACAAGATCCTGCTGACCGCGGCGCCGGGGACCGCCGACGGCGAGCAGGTCAAGCTGCTCGACCTGGGGCTGCTCGACGCGCTCGGCCGCGGACCCCGGCTGGCCGAGCTGTCGCCGGCGCAGGTCGCCTATCTGGCGCCCGAGCAGCGGCGCGGCGAAGCGGTGCAGGGCGGTCAGGCCGACGTGTTCGCGCTGGGCGTCATCCTGTATGAGATGGGCAGCGGGGGTCTGCCCGCGGTGTCGCTGGCGGACGTGGCGGCCGAGCCGGCCTCGTTTCTCTCCAGCGGGGCTACCCAGACCGGGCTGCTCCAGCTCCTGCCGTCGTGGCTGCAGCCGTTTGCGGCGATCCTCGATCGCATGCTGGCCGCCAATCCGGCCGAGCGCCCGACGATGGGGCAGGTCGCCTCGACGCTGCAGCAGCTGAGCGCCCTGGCCCCGGGCAGCTCGGGCGTCTCGGTCCCGCCCTCGCATGCGACGCCCAAGCTGCCGATGCTGGCGGTGCCGGGCCCGCTGCCC
>DAOMZC010000975.1:0-2875 GCA_035437965.1 Pseudomonadota bacterium | reverse complement strand
CCGGTGGATATGTCCCCTCCCGACGGAGGCAGCGCAGCAATCGATCCGCAGCGCGGCGTAGGCCCTGCGGTGAAGGGCGTGCACGCGGATCGATTCTCCGGTGCCTGGGGGAACAGTGGCCAGGGTGAGGAAGGAGTCACCACCTCCTGGCCGCGAATCGCGACCAGTCCGGCGGCGCGGCGCGCACGCGGGCTTACTCTTTCGTCGCTGACGTTCTCGGTTCCGCGGCCCCAGGCCAGGCGGCACGCTCGTTGCTGATGTCCGCCCGCAAGTCTGCAAGCAGCAAGCCTTAACTGGAGGTTCCGAAATGAAGTATGCCCTGCCGTCTACTCGCGTCCCGGTACCCTGTTGCAAGAGCGCAGCGAGCGGCCCGAGCGCAGGACCTTGCACGCGGAGCGGTCGCGGAGCCGTGAGCGCGGCTCTGCCTGAGGGCAACTCGCGCAGTCGCGCCTCTCATCGGCGGCTCGGCCTGGCGGCGCTCCTTTTAGGAGTGAGCGCGGGCCTTGGCTGCGGCGAGCACACGCTCGATCCGCAAGAGCCCACGGTCGGTCTCACTGTTGGCGCGGCCGCCGCCGTACCGCTCGGGGCCTACAACGCCGACATCCACCAGACTTCGGTCTCGGGAATCTCATCGGGGGGCTACATGGCGGTGCAGCTCCATGTCGCGTTCTCCAGCATCATGAAGGGCGCCGGCATCTTCGCCGGGGGGCCCTATCACTGCGCCGGCAGCTCGGGCACCAGCACCCAGGCCCAGAACTCCTGCCAGCACGCCTCGCCGCTCCCCGACGTAAACGAGTCGATCACGTACACGGGCAGCCAGGCCGCCGCCGGCACCATCGACGACCCCAGCAACCTGGCCGGACAGAAGGTCTGGCTGTTCAGCGGAACCAAAGACAGTACTGTGAAGCCGGTGGTGATGAACGTGCTGCAGAAGTACTACCAGCACTATATCGACGCCGGGAACATCTTCTACAAGAACGACCTCGCCGCCGGTCACGCCCACATTACCGATAACTACGGCAGCGGCTGCGCGACCACCCAGAGTCCGTACATCAACAACTGCAGCTACGACGGACCGGGCCTGCTCCTTGCGCAGATCTACGGAACCCTCAACCCGCGCAACACCGGCACGCTGAGCGGGCGCCTCATCCAGTTCGATCAGTCGCAGTTCCTTCCCAGCCCGAACAAAAAGAGCATGGACACCACCGGCTGGGCCTACGTCCCCGCCGCCTGCGAGCGGAGCGAGCCGTGCCGGGTCCACATCGCGCTGCACGGCTGCCAGCAGGGCCAGGCCACCATCGGCGACAAGTACTACGCTCACGCCGGCTACAACCAGTGGGCCGATACAAACCACCTCATCGTGCTCTACCCGCAGGCGGTGGCCTCGTTCTCCGCGCCGAATAATCCGCTCGGGTGCTGGGACTTCTGGGGCTACAATAACGCCACCAGCTACGCGACGCGCAGCGGCGACCAGCTGGCGGCGATCAAGAAGATGGTGGACCGCCTGACCAGCGGCCATCCCGCCCTGCCGGCGCCTACGGGCCTTGCCGCCAGCAGCGTGAGCGACCATGGGCTGGCGCTGGCGTGGAACAGTGTCACCGGCGCTGCCGGGTACAACATCTACCGCGGCGGCAGCTCCGCCGGACCCTTCACCAAGCTCAACGCCAGCCCGCAGAGCGGCCAGAGCTACGCCGACACGGGGCTCACTTCCGGGACTACTTATTACTACCAGGTCGCCGCTACCGATAGCGGCGGCAGCGAGGGGGCCGCCTCCGCGGCGCTGGACGTGACCACTACCGGGTCGCCCCCCGCCATTCCGGCGCCGACCGGACTGGCCGTCACCGCCACCACCGGCAGCACCATCGCCCTGCAGTGGGACGCCGCCGCCGGCGTCAGCGCCTACAACATCTACCGCGGGACGAGCGCCGGCAGCGCCGGCACCCGCGCCAACCCGGCGCCGGTCAGCGGGACGAGCTTCACCGACAGCGGGCTCGCAGCGGCGACGACCTATTACTACGTGGTCAAGGCCGAGGACCCCTCCGGTCACGAGGGCCCGGCCTCGGCCGAGGTCAGCGCCGCCACCGGGCCGGCCGCCGTCTGCTTCAAGGACAATAACTGGAACCACTACCGCGCCGGCCGAGCGACGCTGTGCGGCGGCAACGCCTGCGCGCTGGGCTCGGGGCAGAACCTCGGCCTGCTCTCGGTCTCGACGATCACCACCCTGAAACAGACAGGTCCGAGCTACTTCGTGCTCGGCACCTGTCCGTAGCGCCGACCTGCCCAGGGAAGCGGTACAGGGATCGAGCTTGTGGTGCGGCGGGAACTGCGCTCTCTGGGTCAGGCGCTGGCTGCTTCGACGGCATACCCGGGGAGCGCTGCGGCCCTCTTGCCCGCGTGCAGATAAGTGTTTCAAAGCGCGGCGGGGATTGTACGATTCCGCCTCGCTCGCAAGGAGGCTCCTTGGTGCTACGGATTCTCGCGAAATTATCCCCAGTGTCTGCTTCGCTCGCTCTTGGGACCCTCGGTGCGCTCGCTGCGTGCTCGGGTCCGGCGGAGCTCCCCGCCGAGTCTCTGGACCTGGCCGCGGCGCCGACCGCCGATCTCGGCCTGCCGATCGTGACCTCCGGGTGCCGGCCCGGCGCGGTGCTCCACCTGCCGCTGCCGCTCGGCGAGCTGCGCTCGACCACGCCGCTGCCGATCGAGGTGATGGTCACCGATAGCGCTGGCGCAACCGCCGCGCACCCGGTCAAGGTCACGCTCGAGAAGCCGGACGGGACGCTCATCGCCACCCTGGTCGATGCTGCCGCTCCGCTCGGCGCGCTGCCCGTGTCCTTCACTCCAGCCGCCCACAAGGACCTGCCCACCGGCGCCCTGC
>DAOMZC010000974.1:0-2876 GCA_035437965.1 Pseudomonadota bacterium | reverse complement strand
CCGTCTACAGCCTGGCGCTCGCCCGCGCGGCGACGGCGGCAGGGATCCCGGCGGCGCGGCTCGGCGGCGGGCGCATCCTGCGCAAGTCGCTCGATGCGCGCAAGGGCTTTCCGCTCGGCTTCCAGGTCCAGGTCGAGGTGTTCGCCGAGCACGAGCAGCCGCCCGTCACCGACGGGGTCTACACGGTCGGGCGGCTGTCGGCGGAGGCCCCTCCTGGGCCCGGCACGGGCGCCGGCGGTCGCCGCGAACCCTGGACCCTGCTGCATGGCCTGGGTCGGCTGCCCCCGCCGACCCCGGTGACGGCGCGCCGGCATGTAGTCGTGGTCGGCAGCGGTCCGGCGGGCACCTTCGCCGCGCTGCGGCTCGCCCAGGCCGGGGTCGCGGTCACGGTGGTCGAGCAGGGCCAGCCGGTGCAGCCGCGGCGGCACGAGCTGGCCCGGCTCACCCGCGGCAGCCTGACGCCCGACTCCAACTACTGCTTCGGCGAGGGCGGCGCCGGGACGTTCAGCGACGGCAAGCTCTACACCCGCAGCAAGGATCGGGCGGCGATCGGCGAGACCCTGGCGACGCTCATCGAGCACGGCGCCGACCCGGTGATCGGGGTCGAGTCGCGCCCCCACATCGGCAGCAACCGGCTGCCCAAGATCCTGGTCGGGCTGCGCGAGGACCTGTTGCGGCGCGGCGTCGGCTACCGGTTCGGCGAGAAGGTGATCGACCTGCTGCTCGCCCCCGGCGGGGCGCTGCGCGGCGTGCGCTGCGCCTCGGGGGCGGAGCTTACCGGCGACGCCGTGGTGCTGGCGGTCGGGCACAGCGCGCGCGGCGTCTATGAGTTCCTGCGGCGGCGCGGCGTGGTGCTTGAGCCCAAGCCGTTCGCGATCGGAGCGCGGGTCGAGCACCCGCAGCCGCTCATCGATCGCATCCAGTACGGGCGCGCCGCCGAGCACCCGGCGCTGCCCACCGCGTTTTATCAGCTGGCGACAACCTGCAGCGATCGCGGGGTGTACAGCTTCTGCATGTGCCCCGGGGGCTGGATCGTCCCCTCCTCGACCGAGCCCGACGGCCTGTGCGTGAACGGCATGAGCCTGTCGCGGCGCGACTCCCCGCTGGCCAATAGCGCGCTGGTGGTCAGCGTCGAGCCGCGCGACTTCGCCGGCTACGGTGAGGGAGCCGCGGACCCGCTCGCCGGGGTGGCGTTCCAGCGCGCGGTCGAGCAGGCGGCGTTCACCGCCGGCGGGGGCGGCTTCGTCGCCCCGGCACAGCCCCTGCTCGATCTGCTCGCCGGCCGCGCCGCGGCGGCCAGCGCGCCGCCGCGGCCGAGCACCTACAGGCCGCGTGTCACCGCCGCCGATCTGGGTCGCGTGCTGCCCCCCTTCGTCGGCGAGCCGCTGCGGCAGGCGCTGCGCGCGTTCGAGCGCACCATGCCCGGCTTCCTCTCCCCGCAGGCGCAGCTGGTCGGGGTCGAGACGCGCACCTCGGCGCCGGTGCGCATCGTCCGCGACGCCGCCTTGCAGTCCCCCGGGCTGCCGGGCCTCTACCCCTCCGGCGAGGGGGCAGGCTACGCCGGGGGCATCGTCAGCGCCGCGATCGACGGCCTGCGGATCGCCGACGCGATCCTCGCCCGCTTCACCGCGCCATGACCTCGTTGACCCTCATTGCCATTCGTTGACCTTCGCTGACCTTCGTTGACCTTCGTTGACCTTCGCTGACCTTCGCTGACCTTCGTTGGCGCGAGCGGACTCGGCAAGCTTTTGGCCAGTGTCTACCAGTGTCTATTTATTAACCCGCGCCGCGTCTTGTTCGGCCTCCCTTGGGCCGATCGATCGGTCGGTCGATCGGTCGGTCGATCGGGGCCCGCTTTTATGGGTCGGCGAACTCTCGATTTACTTTGTTCACTGCGGCCCGGGTGTCGTCGCTGTAATCGCAGGCGGATTCGGGCCGCTAGGGTTGCGGCGGCCTTGACACTCCCCCCAAATACGAGTTACACCCAGCACCCTAGTAAGGAGCCCCTTTATGCCTCTCAACTCGCCCGCCACGCCGGAATCCGGTTCGCCCCGCCCTCAGCGGTGCGGCGCTCCGTCGGCCCATCGTGCCGGGCCTGCCTCCCCGACCGTCGCCCGAGTGGCCGCCGCCACCGTGTTCTGGCTGCTCGGCGGCCTCGCCGCGCCGGCGGTCGCTTCCGAGGTCGTGACGCTTGCCGACAATACCCAGGTGGCGGGCAAGCTGACCCACTACTACGACGGCGTCATCGTCCTTGAGACGAGCTCGGGCCAGAAGATCGAGCTGCCGCGCGACAAGGTCAAGGCGATTACGTTCAAGCTGCCCCCGGCGCGCGGCGAGTTCGCCTCGCCCGAGAAGGTCTTCGAGCGCTGGCGGCAGGCGATGCAGAAGGGCGACGTGAATAAGGCCATCGACTGCTATGCCCTCATGTACCAGGGGCAGGTAGGGCAGCAGATGCTCCAGACTCCCGATGCGCTCAAGCAGGCGCAGAAGGACATGGAGGGGGTGCTCTTCGAGCTGCGCGGCGCCTCCTATCAGACGCAGGGCGAGACGAAGCTGGCCACGCTCAAGGTGCGCCGCACCAAGGGCGAGAACGTGCAGACCGACGAAATCCACTTTGTCCTGGAGAACGGCGAGTGGAAGATGACACCTTAAGGGTGTCGCCCCGTCGGCGATTAGCACGGTCGTGGCGCTGGCTGCGAGTAGCGACGACGCTACTCTGCGGCAGCTTCGCTATGGCCGTGGCACCAGGCCCGGTGGTTGCGGCAGAGCCGGCGGCGCTGCTGCCGCTGGCGGCGCTGTCGCCGCTGCGTCCGCTGATGGCGGGAGCGGCTGCCGGTACAGCCGCGCCGGCGACGTCCGGTGGTGGTGCTGCTGGC
>DAOMZC010000973.1:0-2877 GCA_035437965.1 Pseudomonadota bacterium | reverse complement strand
GTCACCCTGCCCGCTTCGGTGTACCCCGAGACCGTGACCAACCCCAGCCTGTGGCCGCTCGGCCTTGACGGCCAGAAGGGCGTGCTCGGGGCGCCCGCCGCCGACGTCATCGCCCTGGCCCGCAAGACCCGCAACGACCTGGACTCCGAGTCGGTGTTCGGCCAGACCTTCAGCAAGACTCAGGTCATGGCGCGCTGGCGCTCGCAGCGCGATTCTAGCGCCGGGCTTGAGGCCCAGGATCTCATCACCCGCCTCAACATCCTCCCCGACCTGCCGCCGCAGGTGCCGCTGTCGCAGTACGGCCTCTCGTCCTCGCCGGACGGGGCGCGGGTGCGGCAGGCGTTTCCCGACTTCCTCATCGATCCGTTCTCGGGCCAGGCGGCGCTCGCGTTCCTGCTGCTCAAGAACCAGGTCTCGGCCGCGGTCACCATCGGGCCCGACTTCAACGTGAAGCTCGGCGGCACGAGCGGCATCGTCAACCCGCCGCTGGCCTTCGACTTCAGCCACAACGATCACCGCAGTGCGCAGGCGTTCATGTGGGCGCGCATCCTGTCCACCGTGGACCGGCTGATCACGCTGCTCAAGTCCGAGCCGTTCGACACCGCGACCGGGGAGACGATGTGGGATCGGACGATGATCTACGTCGCCACCGACTTCGGCCGCACGCGCACGCGACCGGACAATGCGACAGTGTTCAGCTCTGGCCACGATTTGAATAACGGGTTTTTGCTCATCTCGCCCATGGTGAAGGGCAACACGGTGCTCGGCGGCATCAACCCGCAGACGACGCTCGGCTACGGCTTTGATGCCCGCACCGGCGTGGCCAAGGTCGGCTCGGCGGAGTCCAACGAGCCGGACATCTTCAGCGGCGTCCTGACCGCGATGGGAGCCGATCTGTCCGGTAGCGGCCTGCCCGATGCAAGCGCCTTCAAAGCCTGAGCAGCGGATCCGTTCCGCGCTGTAGTAAGATCCCCTGGTGGCTGCGGAAATTCTGCCTCCTGCCGATCCCGCCGCTTCGGCGGCGCGGCAGCTCGACTGGGCGCGCCTTGTGCGCTGGGCGGTGCCGCTCGGGCTGCTGGCGCTGCTGCTGGCGCTGGCGCTTGGGGGGGCGCTGCTCCACTGGCCGCTGCCGGGCAACCGCTTCATGCTGATGGTCTGCGCGCTGTGGGTCGGGTTCGCGGTGACGCGCGCGCTGTATACCGACGCCCTTGTGCAAGAGAGTCAGAAGCGGCAGCGCCTGATCGAGCTCCTCGACTCGACGCGCCGCGATCTGGCGGAAGAGGAGCGGCGGGCCGGGGTCCTCATGGAGCGCCACCGGCTCGCCCGCGACCTGCACGACACCCTGGCCCAGAGCTTCACCGGCATCGTGCTCCACCTGGAGGCGGCCGAGCAGGCGCTGCCGCCGCAGGCTCCTACTGCGCAGCTGCACATCAATCAGGCGCGGGCCTCGGCGCGCGCCAGCCTGCAGGAGGTGCGGCGCCTGTTGTCGGCGCTGCGACCCGGCCTCTTGGAGAACACTCCGCTGTCCGAGGTCGTGCGGCACGTGGTAAAGAGCTGGAATGAGGAGCAGGCGACAAGCGGGCGATCTGCCGCCGTCGAGGTCGAGGCGCTCGGCCGGCTTCACCCGGAGGTCGAGGTGACGATCCTGCGCGCCGTGCAGGAGGCCCTGGCCAACGTCCACAAGCACTCCCAGGCGCGGCGCGTGAACGTCGTGCTGCGGCGCACCGAAGAGCGCGTCTTTCTGACCATCACCGACGACGGAATCGGCTTCCCCGCCGGCGCCCCGCCGGCCCCGGCGAGCCACGGCGGCTACGGCCTTATCGCCATGCGCGAGCGCGTCGCCCAGCTGGCCGGCGAGCTGCGCATCGAGCCCGGACCGCAGGGCGGCGCCCAGGTCGCGCTGTCGCTGCCGGTCCGCGGCGAGGTCGGGCTGTGAAGGCGCCCGTCCGCGTGGTGATCGCCGATGATCACCCGGTGGTCCGCGCCGGCCTGCAGGGCATGCTCGCCGGGCGGCCCGAGGTGCTCGTGGTGGGCGAGGCCAGCGATGGCGATGAGGCGGTGCAGCGCTGCCGCGAGCTGCAGCCGGACGTGGTCCTCATGGACCTGCGCATGCCGCGCACCGATGGCGTGGCGGCGACCGAGCGGCTGCGCAGCGCCTGTCCGCAGACCCGGGTGCTCATCCTGACCACGTATGATGGAGAGCTCGACATCGACCGCGCGGTGAGCGCCGGAGCGACCGGCTACCTGCTCAAGGACTCACCGCGCGAGGAGCTCTTCCGCGCCATCGCCGCCACTGCGCGCGGGGAGTCGCTGCTGGCTCCAGCGGTGGCGGCGCGGCTGATGCGCCGGGTGGGAGCCGCGGGCGCGGCGGAGCGGGAGGCGCTCACCGCCCGCGAGCGCGAGGTCCTGGGTCGCGTCGCGCGCGGCCAGAGCAACAAGCAGATCGCCGGCGAGCTGCGCATCGGCGAGACCACGGTGAAGACGCACCTCCTGCACATCTTCGACAAGCTCGGGGTGGACGATCGCACAGCGGCGGTGACGGTCGCGCTGCAGCGCGGCCTCTTGTCCCTGTAGGGAGCCCGCCCATCCTCCGGATGGAGGATGCCCGCGTCCACCCAGCGGACCGTCGTTTCCGCCCCGTCGGCGGACGCGCCGACCCTGGTTCCCGGCGAGGATCTGTCCATCGGGGCCCAGCGGTGGCCGCGTGGAGGGAGCGATGTTCGAGCGATACGTGCAAGACAAGCGGCGCCGACGGCCGCTGCTGGTGGCGCTGCTGGTGCTGGCGGCGCTTGGGGAAGGCGTCGCGGTGGCCAGCTTCATGGTGGCCTCGCTGTTGAAGGTCGAGGAGCTCGAGCCGCCGCCGCTGTATGCGCTGCT
>DAOMZC010000972.1:0-2881 GCA_035437965.1 Pseudomonadota bacterium | reverse complement strand
CTACTACGAAGACTTCGCCCGCGTGGGCAGCGCGCTCGGGAAGCGCCACACAGTCGCCCAGGTCTGTCGGGAGGCCGCCGGCTACCTGGATCGCCGCGGGCTCGACCCCGCCCTGCGCCGGCGCTACCAGCGGCGGGCCGCCACCGCCGCCGTCGCTGCGGCCGAGCAGCTGCAGGCGCGCGGCGGCGCCGTGACGCTCTGCGAGCACGCCTACCTGCTGGCCATCGAGTCATGGAACGCCCTGGATGACTTCGTCGAGGTCGGGGCGTGCTTCGCCGCGCTCGCCGCCCTGCCCTTGCCGGCCGAGCGCCAGCAGCGCTACCTGCGCCTGGTCGCGAACTACCCCCGCCCGCCGCAGCCGGCGCCCCCCGCCACCTCTGCCGCCAGCGCCGACACCGGCGAGGCCCTGCCCGCGTTCTTGCGCCAGCAGCAGGCCTACCCGCCGATCTGGCTCCTGGACCTGCTGGAGTGGGAGGCGGCCGGCGATCCGGCGGCGGTCTGTCTGGCGCTGCTCGGGGACACCCAGCGGGCCCTCTTGACCCGCCGTCACGCGCTGGTGGTCCTGCTCCTCAGCCACTCGACGGCAGCGCCGAGCGCGGGACCGGAGCCGGCGTCGCCGCAAGATGGGGAATCGCGACGGCAGCAAGCGCTGGCCATCGTCAGCTCACTGGCCAACCTCCGCACCTACGAGGCGCTGCGCCCGCTGGAGCGGCTCTACGCCGAGGCCGCCGCCCGTGCCGCCTCCCCCGCCGAGGCCGCCCACGCCGCCGCGGTCCGCACGACCATCCTCGCCGCGCCGCCGCGGCTCCTCTACAAGCGCGCCTTCTACCTGATCGCGCGCGGGCTCGACGATCCCCACCCCGCGGCGCGCCGCCAGGCGCTGGAGTCCCTGGCCCGCCTGCACTTCCCGGACGCCATCGCCCCGCTGTGCCGGCTGTTCCGCGACAGCCGCGATCCCGCCGTGCGCAGCGCCGTGCTCCACAGCCTGGGCCGCGCCCACGACCTGCGCGCCGGCGAGTTCCTGCTGGAAGTCCTGCGCCACGAGCCCGAGCCGCTGCGCAGCGAGGCCCGCCGCCTGCTGCTGCGCTACGAGAACCCCGAGCTCGTCCCCCTTTTGCAGCGCAGCCTCGAGCTGGACAGCGGCGCCGCTCGCCCCCTGCTGCAAGCCGTCCTCGCCCACCTGACCGGGGAGCCCGCCCCGCCCGCCTACTGAGAAACAAGAAGGTAATTTGGGTAATAAATTGCGCGATTCTGAGCGCGAAGTAGCTATAATGACTCGAAATTTTTCTTCTTTACCCTTCACTAACCCTGGCTACGAGGTACGCGATGAACCTACAGAAGCTGCTTGGATGCGCTCTCTTTGGCACCATGATCGTTGGCTGCGGCGGCAACACCCCTTCCGCTGACCTCGGGACCGCCGATCTGGCCGTCCGGTCGGACCTGGCCACCGGCAATGCCGACCTGGCTTCTTCCCCCGACCTGGCTCCGGTCACCAGGACCGTAAACGTCGGTCAGGGCGGCAACGTCTTCGCTCCCGCGACGCTCACCATCAATGCCGGCGACACCGTGATGTTCGTCTGGGCGAGCAACAACCACAACGTGGTCAGCGGGACCATCTCCGGCGGGGTCGGCACGCCGGACAACAAGTTCTGCAACCCGAACAACCAGAACTGTGCCGCCGCTCCGACGGCAAATGCGGGTACCACGTACTCGTATACCTTCACGACCAAGGGGACCTACCCCTACTACTGCCGGCCGCACGCCGGGGTCGGCATGGCCGGAACCATCACGGTTCAGTAGTCAGGACGGCCCCGGCGCGAGGCCGCTCACCGGTCATCGCGCCGCGGCGCCGCCTCGCGCTTCTCACGCGATTTTTCACGGTTAACAGCACCGCCAGCAGCGACATCGGTTCGCCCCGGCTGCTATGCTGCGGCCACCGTGGCTCGCCTCCCGCTCGTTTTCTTCTCTGCTCTCTGGCTGCTCGCCGGCTGCGCGACAGAGCTCGCGACTCCCGGCCCGGCCGCCGCTCCCGACGACGGGATGCGCGGCGGGGGCGTCAACATCACCCACCTGGCCGGAACCCTGTTTCTGCACGAGTTTCCCGCCAGCGGCCACGGGACCCTCAACGTAGTCGAGCAGCCGATCTCCCTGGCCGAGCTCGATGGCCGCGAGCCCTTCAGCCTGCCCTACGAGCCGGCCCGCCGGCTGGGGCCGTGCTGGCTCTACCTGAAGCCGAGCTGCACTCCGGCGTGCAGCGGTGGCGATCTGTGCACGGCGCCCGGACGCTGCACGCCGAACATCCCCTTGCGCAACCTCGACGTGGGCGAGGTGCGGGTGACTGGCAGCCGCGCCGTGCCGCTCATCCGCCTGTGGTTCACCGCGCCCGAGTACAGCTACGAGGTCGACCCCGCCCCCGGCGCCGCCAAGCTCTACGTCGGCGGCGAGCGCCTGGAGGTCAGCGGCGGCCGCGGTCCCTACGCGCTGCGCGGCAGCTGGCCGGCGCCCATCCCGGTGGTAGTCTACGAGCCGGCCGAGCAGCAGCCGCTGCACCTGCCGAGGAGCGGACCCTTCACCGTGCGCTGGGAGCCGGCCGGTGCGTCGCTGATGGTGGTCCAGCTCATCGCCTCGACCGCCGATGGGACCTGGGGCAACCTCCGCTGCCTGGTGCCGGACAGCGGCGCGTTCACCGTCCCAGCGAGCCTCATCGAGGCCCTGCCGCCGCCGCCGCGCTCGGTGCGCTTCGAGCTGGAGCGCGACGAGGAGCTCCTCCTGCCGCTCCAGCTCGGCGCCGGCGTCGGCATGCTCGTCCACGCCGCCTTCACCGCCTGGCAGAACGGGACCGATCCGCAGTAGCGGCGGGCTCTCCGGGCGAGTCCGCGGC
>DAOMZC010000971.1:0-2881 GCA_035437965.1 Pseudomonadota bacterium | reverse complement strand
GCCAGCTCGATGAAGCGGGCCTGCGAGCGCACCGCCGGCTCGCCGGGCGCCGGCCCGAGGCGCTCGTAGCTGCCGTCGCGACGCAGGATCCGCGAGCGGCTGTTGTCGAGCAGGATGGTCCCGAGGATCTCGTCGAGGATGCGCCGCCGCAGCGCCGGATCTTCGATCGGGAACATCGCCTCGACGCGGCGCTGGAAGTTGCGGTTCATCCAGTCGGCCGAGGACATGAACAGCTCGTGCTTGCCGTCGGCCTCGAAGAAGAAGATCCGGCTGTGCTCCAGAAACCGGTCGACGATCGAGACCACCCGGATGTTGTCCGAGACCCCCGGCACCCCCGGCCGCAGGCAGCAGATGCCGCGCACGATGAGGTCGATCTGCACCCCCGCCTGCGAGGCGCGGTAGAGGGCGCGGATGACGTCGCGCTCGGACAGCGCGTTCATCTTGGCGATGATCCGCGCCGGTCGCCCCGAGCGCGCGTTCTGCGCCTCGGCCTCGATCAGATCGATGATGCGCTCGCGCAGGCCGAGCGGCGCCACCACGAAGCGGTGCCAGCGCGGCGGCTGCGAGTACCCGGTGAGCAGGTTGAACAGCGCGCTGGCGTCGATCCCGAACTCCTCGCGGCAGGTGAACAGCGACAGATCTGTGTACTGGCGGGCCGACTGCGAGTTGTAGTTGCCGGTCGACAGGTGGACGTAGCGGCGGATGCCGTTGCCCTCGCGGCGGACGACCAGGGCGACCTTGCAGTGGGTCTTGAGGCCAATCAGGCCGTAGACCACGTGCACGCCGGCTTCCTCCAGGCGGCGCGCCCAGTTGATGTTGTTCTCTTCGTCAAAGCGCGCCTTGAGCTCGACCAGGGCGGTGACCTGCTTGCCGAGCTCGGCGGCGCGGGTGAGCGCGGCGACGATCGGCGAGTTGCCGCCGGTGCGGTACAGCGTGCCCTTGATCGCCAGCACGTGCGGGTCCTCGGCGGCCTCCTCGATGAAGTCGACGACGCTCTCGAACGACTCGTAGGGCTGGTGCAAGAGCACATCGCCCTGGGCGATCGCCTCGAAGACCGTGTTGGCGTCGGACAGCCGCGCCTGCACCTTGGGCAGAAACGGCTCCTCGTAAAGCTCGCGCGACTCGCTGGCCTGGGCGCGGGCATAGACCTCCATCAGATCGGCCAGGTTCAGCGGGCCGGCGATCGGGTAGATGTCCTGCACGTCGAGCTTGAGCGCCCGCCCGAGGAACCGCCGCACCGTCAGGTCCATGCCGGCGTGGCACTCAAGGCGCACCGCGGCGCCTCGATCGCGCCGGCGGACTTCCTTCTGGATCGTCTGCAAGAGGTCCATCGACTCTTCTTCATCGATGGTCATCTCGAAGTTGCGGGTGACGCGGAACGGCCAGCAGCCGAGGATGCGGGTGCCGGGGAACACGTCGGCGACGTGCAGGGCGACCACGTCCTCGAGGTAGACGTAGGCGCGCCGGGCCCCGGTGGTGGGGACCTCGACCAGGCGCCCGAGGACGCTCGGCACCTGCATGACCGCGAAGCTCGCCTCCTGGCCGCGCGCGCTGGTGCCGCCGCCGCTCGGCGCCGCGCTGGCGCCGCCGCGCTGCAGCAGGATCGCCAGGTTCAGGGTCTTGTTGCGCACGTGCGGGAACGGGTGCCCCGGGTCGACGGCGAGCGGGGTGAGCGCCGGGTAGACCTGGGCGTTGAAGTGGGCGTAGATGAAGCGGCGCTGCTCGGGATCGAGCTCGCTCGGGTTGAGGAAGGCGATGCCGGCCTGGCTGAGCCGCGGCTGCAGCTCCTTGTGCCACAGGCGGTACTGCTCGGCGACCATGCGCTGGGCGCGCACCGCCACGTGGGCCAGCACCTCCGACGGCAGCAGGCGGTCCGGCCCGCTCTCGACGAGGCCCGAGAGCAGCTGCTGCTTGAGGCCCGCGACGCGCACCATGAAGAACTCGTCCAGGTTCGAGGCGCCGATGCAGAGGAACTTGACGCGCTCCAGGAGCGGCACGCTCGGATCGCAGGCCTCGTCGAGGACGCGCTGGTTGAACTCCAGCCAGGACAGCTCGCGGTTGAGGTAGAGGGTGGGATCCTCAAGGGCCAGCGGGGCGCCGCTCAGCGTCGCGCCGGATCCTTGATTCGCATCGAGCGGGCCAAGCTGCTGGCCAGGGCTCGGAACTCCGGGATTACTAGGGGAGGTCATGGCGGCGATTGGTGTCTTTATGAGCGTAGCATAGGCCAGGTCCCAAGCGGGGCGCGAGGCGCTCGCCGGCGCTAGAAGTGCGGGAGGTGGGAGGTCAGCGAGTGCCAGCCGTTCGAGATGCCCTGGCCGGCGGCGGCGGCCTGGCTTGCCAGCCAGTTTGTGCCACCGCGCACCCCGCCCGCGACATCGATATTATGACCGGCGAGGTTCAGGTCGAGCTCCCCCCGCGACAGGTCGACATGGCCGCCAAAGCCGCTTCTGCCGCCCACGTTGAGGTCGGCGGCGCCGCGGCTCGCGTCGACCCGGGCGCCGGCCTGGGCCCAGTCGCCCGCCTGCAGGTGCAGCGGCCCCAGGTCCAGGCTCGAGCCGGCCAGGTTGACGCTGCCCTGCGCCTGGCCGCGCCGCGCGTCGATGCTGCCCCCGCCCGAGGCGTTCAGCTGGCCGCCGTAGGTCAGGTTCAGGTCGTTGCCCAGCACGTGGATGCCCTGGGTGCGGTGGACCGCGAGCTGGGCGTTTTCGAACTGGCCGGCGGCGGTGCCGCGCGAAAGATCAAGGTTGCCGCTCGCCCGATCGACGCCGGCTCCCACGGTGAGCTGATCGTTTAGACCGACCAGCGAGCCCGAGCGGGTGGTGCCGAGCGCGAGCTGGGCGCGGGCGTTCTCGACGCTGCCGGCGGCGGTCCCGGCGGCGGC
>DAOMZC010000970.1:0-2886 GCA_035437965.1 Pseudomonadota bacterium | reverse complement strand
AGTCCTTGGCGGTGAGCGTGTCGAGGAACGCGAGCGTCGAGCGGACGCGGGCGCGGCTGCTCCTGCGCCGGCTGCCGCTGGCCCTGACGATCGGCTGGGGTCCGGCGGCGTGGCGGCCCAAGGCCGAGCGGGCCGAGCGAGTGGCGACGGCGGCGGCGGCGGCGCTGGGGTCGGGCAGCGCGGAAGAGGCGGCGGCGATCGAGCACGCCCTCATCCTGATGGCGGATCACGAGCTGAACCCCTCGACGTTCGCGGCGCGGGTCGCGGCCTCGGTCGGTGCCGATCTGTACGCCTGCGTCGAGGCGGCGCTGGCCGTGATCTCGGGTCCGCAGCACGGGGGCGCCTGCGATCGCGTCGAGGCGCTGATCTCGGAGATCGGCCCGGCAAGCCGCGCCGCCGCGGCGATCCATGAGCGCGCCCGCCGCGGCGAAGGACTGCCGGCCTTTGGTCACCCGCTCTATCCGGCCGGCGATCCACGCACCCCGCCGCTGCTGGCGCTGGCGCGTCGGCTCGGGCAGCGGCGGCCGCGGGCGCGGGCGCTGCTCGCGGTGGTGCAGGCCATGGCCGACTGCGGCCTGCCACCGCCGTCGGTGGAGGTCGGCCTGGTTGCCGTGGCCGAGGCGCTCGGGCTGCCCGCCGGATCAGCGAGCGCGCTGTTTGCCCTGGGCCGCGCCGCCGGCTGGATCGCCCACGTCCTTGAGCAGCGGCGCAGCGCCGGTCTGGTCCGCCCGCGCGCCCGATACATAGGCCCGTGAGGCAGAGCGATAAGGCGCGGTCTGCCGCGGCCACGGCGCAGATGATGGGTGCCTGCCAATAGTCCCGCTCGGCCCATGCTGCCGGGCCGCAGCGCCTGGCGGCACCAGCCGGCGCGGCCCTGGCCGCCGGTGGCCGCCGGACGTGCGCATGGACCCGCCCAAGTCGAGCGTGATAAATTACAAGGCGATGTCCTGCGATCGGCCTCGCTGTTTGGGGTCCCGGCGCGCCGTGGTCGGGCTGGCGCTGCTGGCTGCCGCAGGGTGCTCGGGGCGGCTGGCGCGGCACGCGGTCACCGTCGCCCCCGCCGTCCCCCCCCGCGGAGGTCACGCTCGGCGCGCTGCAGCTCCTCACCGACCGGATGATGACCCTGCCGCCGGATCGCTTCGAGCCGACGGGACGGCTGTTCGGCCTTGAAGACGGGGAGCGCTGTCAGGTCTTTCGCACCGACGGGACCGGCTACCTCGGCGAGTATCCGGTGGCGGTCTGCAAGGCGTGGCCGGCGGCGCTGCGTCAGCGCGGCGCCTCGCTCGACGAGCTGCAGCCGCGCGAGCAGGCGGTCGAGCCCGGCGCGGTGGACCTGCACCTCGCCTCGCCCAAGGGCGCGGGGGAGGCGGTGTGGCGGGGTGCCGAGCTCCAGGTGTGGGGCGGCTCGCTGCCGCTGTCGCGCTATGTCCCGCGCTGCTCCGGGCCGTGCCGGCCGATCACCGCGGTCGCCTGGTCGCCCGATGGTGAGCAGCTGGCGATCGCCCACAACACTGACCCGCGGGTGCTGGTCATCCGGGCGCGCGACGGGGTGACCGCGCGTGAGCTGCCGCTGGAGCCCGGCACCGCGGTGCTGCCGGGCATGCTCGCGTGGAGCCCGAGCGGCCTCGCCGCGGTCGCCGGCAAGGTGGTCCGTTCCGAGGCCGAGCAGGTGGTCGAGCTGGGCTCCGAAGAGTGGACCCTGCACAAGAAGCGACTGCCGCCGCTGCGCGCCTACCTCTTTGGCAGCCAGGGCCGCCTCGCCACGCTGGCCATCGACGATGTAGAGACCGACAGCAACGGCGTCACCCTCGATCCCGCCGGCCGCTACCTGTTCGTCAGCGGGAGCGGCCGCCGCGCCGCCCGCAGCCTGGAGGGGTACGAGCTGCGCACCGGCATCGAGCGCAGCTTCTACTTCCGCACCCCCGAGCCCACCGGCAAACCCGCCCGCACCGAGACGGTCCGCAGCGCCTGGCTGCCCGGTCCCCACCCCCTGTGGGAAACCATCGAGGCCCACGTCCCCGAGGAAGGCGAGCGGACGTACACCGCGTGGCGCTTCTACACCCGGCCGGCCCTCGACGGTCCGCGCCTTGAGCGTATCGAGCTGAGCGAGCCGCCCCTGCGGTGCGCGAGCCGCCGCGTATTCTCCGACGGCAGGATGGTAGGTCCGGCGGATCCCGGCGACACCTATGACTCGTGCGGGCGCAACGCCCTCGACCCGGGCGGGCGCCTGCGCGGCCTGGCCAGAGACGAGATCCAGCGCGTCGACGACGGCGTGCGGCTGCAGGCGGGCTCGCGCGGCTGCGTGACCACCGACACCGGCTTCTACAGCTGCCTCCTCTTGGCGAGCGAGCGCCGCTATGTAGTCGGCAGCGATCCGCTCCACTTGCTGATGCTGCGCGGCGATCAGCTGGCGCCGCTGTTCTTCCGGCCGGAGCTGTTGACGGAGTACCTCGATGGCCAGCCGCTCGCGGCGCCGTCCCGGGACCTGGTGCTCGGTCTGCCGCCCGCGCTGCGCGTCGAGCGGATCGCTCCCGGCGCCGCGGCCGGCCTGCCGCCGGAGGTGACGATCGAGGTCGCCGATGGGGGCAGCGGCCTGGGCCAGCTGCAGCTTTATCGCGACGGTGAGGCGCTGGGCCCGCCGACGGCTCTGCGCGCCGGCCGGCAGGTGGTGCCGCTGCCGCAGCTTGGCCGCTCGTGTCACGAGCTGCGCGCGTACGCCTGCAACTGGGCGGGGCGGCTGTGCAGCCCGGCTGTCCCGATCGCTCCTTGCAAGACAGGCCCGGCGCAGGACGACAGCGAGTAGCGCGCCGCCGCGCCGGGCTGGCGTCTGGGACCGGCGGGCCTGCCTGGGCCGATCCTGGGGGCGATCGCGGGGGCGAGTGCGGT
>DAOMZC010000969.1:0-2886 GCA_035437965.1 Pseudomonadota bacterium | reverse complement strand
GGCTCCGCCGGGGCGGCCCCCCGATTGCAGCCCCCCCAGCCCACCGCGGCCACGAGCAGGGCGCCGGCGATGGCACCGCCGCGACAGCCGCGCCGAGCCCGCGGGCTCAGCACCTCCTTGGCCGACCCGCAAGCTGATCGGCTGTCCTCACGCGCAGCTCGCTTGCCGGCGTGTCCTGGCGGTTTCGTCTTCGCGGACCACATGACAGCGTTTCAGCGAACACTAGGCGCAGCCGTCTCTGCGTGCAAGCTTTGCCGCAAGCCCCTCGCCGAATCGCCGCTGAATCGCCACCCAATCCGAGCCGAACCCGAGCGCCGCCGGCCCTCCGCGGCAGACCTGCAGTGCGGGCGTGGGCCGCGGCCTGCCCTTGCCCCACTTGCAGGCTGGCCGCTCCTGACCGGCTACCCCTGGCGGAAACGCCCAACGAAGGGCTCACGCCCGCCTTGCAGCGGGCTTGCAAATCGCAAATCGCGACGCTGGCGGGAAATGGGAAGTTGACCCCCAGGGGGGGCGGTTCTATAGTCCGCGAGCTCTTCCTGGTCCTACATTGTCTCTCTCGAATCGCACTCACGGAGGTTTGCATGCGCCGGCTGGCTCCGGCTCGGATCACTGACCCAGTTTGTCCCGACGCTGCGCAGCCGAAGTCGACGTCCTCGACTTCTGCCCTGCGGCGTCTGCGAACGCGGGCCGGTGCATCTGGGCGGTATCTTACTGGGCTCGTCGCGTTCTCGGCGCTGCTCTGCGGCGGCACCCACGAGGCGCTTGCTCAATTCGGGCCGGGCGGCGGGCTGCGTCCGCTGGGCGGCAGCTCACCGGGGGGCTTCGGCGGACCCCAGGGCAACGCGCCCTCCGACAAGCCGGAAGGGCCTGCCGAGGCGGCGCCGACCACCGGACCCACGGATGTGGCCACCGAGCCGCTGCCGCAGTGGCCCGAAGAGAAGAAGGACAAGTCGCTGCAGTTCCTGCAGCTGCACGGCTACCTGCGCGGCCGCGGCTTCTTCTGGTCCAACTTCAACCTGGGGCACTTCAACGATCCCTCGATCCGCGCCAACCCCTTCACCGTCCCCTTCTCCGAGCTACCCGACTCCGCGGGAAACCACCCGACGACCGGCTGCGGCGCGCGCAACAACAACAGCTGCGCCGTCCACGACATCCGCACCGCCGACATGCGGTTCCGGCTCGACCCGACGCTGAACCTGTCCGAGCACATCCGGATCAAGGCCCAGATCGACATCTTCGACAACCTGGTCCTCGGCAGCACCCCCGAGGGCTTCTACCTCAACGGCCTCGGCGGCACCTCCGACGTCTACCCGCGCATCGTCTCGCGCGGCCAGGTCACCCCCGAGAGCGTGGTCAACACCCTGGGCTCGTCGATCCGCGCCAAGCGGGCGTGGGGCGAGGTGCGCATCCCGCTGCTCGAGATCAACGTCGGCCGCATGCCCCTCATGTGGGGCACCGGCATGCTGTTCCACGACGGCAACTGCGCCGACTGCGACTTCGGCACGACCGTCGATCGGATCATGCTGACGATCCGCATGTGGAACCACTTCGCGTCGCTGTCGTGGGACTGGGCGGCGTCCGGGCCGACCTCGGCGATCGTCAGCAACCAGATGCTCACCGGGTGGAACTACAACATCGACAACGTCGCCGAGGTGCTGCAGTGGACGCTGGCCATCGGGCGCCGTGACCCCGACGAGTTCATCGCCGACGCGCTGCGCCACAACAAGCCCGTCATCAACTACGGCCTCTTCGCGATGGCCCGCTACCAGGACTACGACCTGACCTACAACCCGCGGCCGGTGGTCGACACCAACCCCGCCGCCAACACCCGGGACAAGTCGTCGCTGTACGATCCCAAGGATCTGCAGACGGCGCTGGAGCGGCGGTCCGCCTGGACGGTGACGGTCGACCTGTGGTCCAAGCTCCAGTACAAGAAGCTGTACCTGGAGGCCGAGGGCGCGACGATCTTCGGCAGCATCGGCAACATCGGCGTGTACTCGGACGCCTCCTCGACGATCTCGCAGAAGGCGACGATGCAGGTGCTGCAGTTTGGCGGCCTGGCGCGCGGCCACTACAAGTTCCTGCGCGACAGCCTCACCGTCGGGCTGGAGGTGGGCAGCGCCTCCGGGCCGCAGAACGGCGACCCGATCGGCGAGCTGAACTGGCGACGGGCGCGCGAGAAGCCCGGCCTGCCGTCGTCGACCGACGGGCTCATCCACATGAACGCCTCGCGCTTCACGTTCGACCCCGACTACCACGTCGACATGATCCTGTTCCGGCGCATCCTCGGCACCGTGTACAACGCGACGTACTTCAAGCCGGCGGTGACCTACTGGCTCATCGACAGCTTCGGCGGCCAGGCCGAGTTCATCTACTCGATCGCCAACCGGCCGGCGACCTTCCCCGGCCACTCGATCAACCTCGGGGCCGAGATCAACGCCCGCCTCATGTACCAAAACAAGCAGGAGGGCTTCAACGTCATCATCGAGTACGGCGTCCTCTTCGATCTGGGCGCGCTGTCGCAGAACGCGACGAACAAGGACGGCCAGCAGGTCTGGAGCCACACCATCCCCATCGACGGGACCACCGCGCAGGCGTTCCAGGCCAAGATCCAGCTCAAGTTCTAGCCCTCTGCCCTTTAGAAGAGTGAGACTTCCTGCCCTCCAGCGGGTGGCGCCGGAGTGGATGGGGCCCCCGCGACGCAGTCGTGGGGAGGCATCCACGCAGGTGACAGGACCCGCGGCGCAGCCCCCAAGCCATCTGCTTACTCCGCGAAGAAAAGTCAGACCTCCTGCCCTCCAGCGGGTGGCGCCGGAGTGGATGGGGCCCCCGCGACGCAGTCGTGGGGAGGCATCCACGCAGGTGACAGGACCCGCGGCGCAGCCC
>DAOMZC010000968.1:0-2892 GCA_035437965.1 Pseudomonadota bacterium | reverse complement strand
GCGCCATCGGCTTTGACTTCGGCATCCAGGCCTCGCTGGTCGCCCACCAGACCCTGGTCTACGGTCTGGAGCCCGAGGCGCGCAGTCGCTTGAATGCGCTGTTCATCACGGGCATGTTCATCGGCATGGCCGCTGGGGCCGCCCTGGGCAGTCTGGTCCTTTCGCAGTGGGGATGGCCGGGGATCGTTGCGCTGACGGCTACCGCGTCGCTGGGCGCTCTGGCAGTGCGGCTGCTACGGGGTACGGAACGGGCGTAGCACGGGCTACGGACGTATGTTGCAATCGATTAAATCTGTTGGCTTCCTGAACAGCCACCTGCAGCACCCGGGTGCGACGCCGCTCGAGATCTCCATAGCGTAGTTACCGATTGAAACTCCGGCAGCGACGAAAAGCGATTTGCTGCTGCGTACGCAGGAGATCCTACTCGGTGATCTTGCCAGCCGGCATGAAGCTTGCTGAAGGCTCCTGCACAAGAACCAGACTCGGAGCCTTCCGATGCAGACTCGCCTTATCGCTACCGCTGTCGCGCTTGTCGCCGTGCTGTCCGGCTGCTCCATGTTGTATCGGGTCCGGCCGGGTCAGTCCAGGCCCGCCACGGCGGTAGTCGACCCCGAGCAGCGGGCCGCCATCTGGCAGCGCGCCGTGACGGTCCTGCTTGATGAGGGATACATTCCCGAGCTGCTGAACGAGTCTGTCTGCTTCATCAGTGCCCGGCGCCGCGCCGACCTGGTCGATGACGCGCTGGCGGGCACGCTGGTGCTGATCGCGATCTCCCCCGAAGGCAACCTGCGCGTGGAAGTGGGCGGCAGCGGCATCTTTCCCTCCGAGCAGGAGCTTTTGCGCGCGGTCAGCGAGCTGCAAGGTCACCTGCTAAATCTCATCTTGCGGCAGCTTGTCCCGGTTCGTCCCGCGGCTGGCTGACCCGTGGGTCGTGGTCCCTCTGGCAGTGCCCCGCAGGATCGCCCAAGAGATCTCAGGCAATTAACCCCAGCACCGCCATCCCTTGTTTATGCCCGCCCAACGCGGCATGCAGCGCCGCTTTCCCGGCGAGCGAGCGGAAGGCCCGCTCGTGGAATCGCTCCTCGGGCAAAATACGAGCAAAGACCGTGCGCACGTCCGCCGGCGCTTGCCCATCCTGGGCGATGGCCTGGATGCGCCACAGCCGCATCCGCTCGGCGTGGGCCCCTACCGCGGCCCCGCTGGCCAGGTCGGAGATGTGCGGAAGCGTCTTTTTCCAGTAGCGCTCCCGGGCGACGTCCAGCTCCGTCGGTACGGGCAGCCGGCGGGCGCGCAGCAGCTCGGCGACCCAGCGGGCGTGCTTGCTTTCCTGCTCGGCGATCCGCGTGAGCAGCCGGCGCTCACGAGTGCCTGCGCGGGTGTAGTGGTCGGCCAGGATCAGAATTCGATCGGCGGCGGTGGCCTCGCCGCGGTACTGGTCGCAGAGCCAGTCGTTCAGCGCTTGTGCGTCCTGCTTCGTCTTGTTCCACCAAGCGAGGCTGCGAGCCTGCGCTTCCGGTTCGCTGACAAGAGAGTTCAGAGCCATGGTGTCCTCCGCTGGCGCAGCTGCGCCGTCAAGTCGTCGGCTGCACAAAACGCTAGCGCCCTCTGCTATCATCGGGAATTAGAAACGATGGATACAGTATCGGCCGAGCCGATAGTCGATGGAGCGCTGCTGCGTGCCTTCGCGGCCTTTGCCGACGAGCGCAACTTCACCCGCGCCGCCCGCCGCCTGGGACTGTCCCAGCCCGCGCTGTTTGAGCGCGTCGCGCGCCTGGCCAGTATCCTGGAAGTGCCTCTGTATCGGCGAGAGGGCCGTTCCCTGGTCCTCACCGAGCAGGGCGTGCGTCTGGCTGCGCACGCCCGGGAGTCGCACGAACGAGCGGCCGCGCTGGTCCGCGAGCTGCGCGGCCTCACCGTGGCCGACACCGTGACCTTGGCCGCCGGGGAGGGCTCTTACCTGTTCCTGGTGGGCGCGGCGCTGAGCCGCTTCACCACCGAGGGCGGGCGACTGAGACCGCTGACCCTGGGCGCGCGCGACGCCTGCGCTGCAGTGCTCTCGGGGGTCGCCCACCTGGGGGTGTGCGCGATGGACCTTTTGCCCACGGGCCTTACTTCAGTCGAGCTCCTGCGAACGCCGCTGTGCCTGGCCATGCCAGCCGCCCATCCCCTATCTGTCCGTCGCAAGATCCCGATCTCAGCGCTGGCGGGCGAGCGCTTGATCTTGTCACCCTCCGGTCAGCTGCACCGAGAGTTCGTCGGGCGAGCGCTATCGCGACTGGCCCCCGAGCAGCTCGGACCGGACCCGATCGAGGCCGACGGCTGGCCGCTGATGCTCCGCTTTGTCCAGCTTGGGCTGGGCGTCGCCGTGGTCAACGGCCTTTGCGCCCTGCCCGAAGGGACGGTCGCGCGCCCGGTCCCTGAAATGGGGACCATTACCTACCGCCTGGTTCGCCGGCAAGGGGCCCGGCTCTCGCCAAGCGGCGAGCGCTTGGCGGCCCTGCTGCGCGACCTTGCGGCCCGCTGATGCGGTAGGCGCACACCGTATCGAGTGCCTCATCCAGCGTCCGGGCGTGCACCCAAAGCAGGGTCCTCAGGTCGCGCTCCGATTCCAGAGTCGTTCCCAGCGGTTTACGGCTCGACGCTAGACAGAAACGGCTCGACCATGCATCCTGGTAACTGTATCCGCGCGGGGGGACATATGCTGCGAGCTCATTTCTGTGCGCTGTGTGGAGACCCGCTGCCGGCGCGAGGTCGCATCGACCGCCGATACTGCCGAACCAGCTGTCGCACCCTGGCCTACCGCCACCGCAAGCAAGAGCGGCCCGGTCCGCGCGGGACTTCGGCTGCTTCCGGGCGGGTCGACCGACACGCCTCGGCCGTCGAGCTGGTCTT
>DAOMZC010000967.1:0-2893 GCA_035437965.1 Pseudomonadota bacterium | reverse complement strand
GAGCTGAGCATGGAGGTCGTCTCCCTGAGCGGCCGTCCGACGCAGGAAGATCTCGACAAGATCGGCCGCAAGTTCTTTCCCAACACCTATGGCAACAGCATCGTCGAAACCGCGCGCGAGGCGATTGCCAGCGAGCTGGAAGAGATCGCCACGGTGCTGCGCAGCGAACGCACCCATCTGGAGAAATACGGCAGGATCCTCGACCAGACCGCCGAAGGGCTGAACAACCGCAGCCTGATCACGCGCGAACTGCTGCAGAAGATCGTTGGCGTCATGGCGGTCGCGACCAACTCGACCATCGACCACGGCAAGCAGGTCGCCACCACGCTCAGCGACAAGTCGTCTGAGCTGGAAAGCGTCAAGTCGAAGCTGGAGGAATACAAGCGCCTCGCCGACACCGATCCGCTGACGCAGATCTGGAACCGGCGCGCCTTCGACAAGGATCTCATCGGACTCGATGAAGCGCGGCGTATCGACGCAGAGGATGGCCTGCCAGCGGTCGGTGGGGTTGTCGTAGCGGTGCGGCGCCTCGGCCGGCCAGTGGAACACCGAGCCCGCCGGCGCCGCCACTCCCTGACAGAGCAGGCCGTCGCTGAGCACGAGCTCGGACTCCTGCATGACGCGGTGCAGGTGAAGCGGGATGCCGCGCCCCGGCGCGATGTTGAGCCGATAGATCCCGGCGTCGCGCGTCTCGTGGATGATGTCGACGGAGCCGAACGCCTTCTGCTCTTGCCGGAGCTTGACCCGGGCGCAGTCGCGCTCGATCTGCAGCGCCGGGACGCCGGCGCCGGACAGGGCTCCGGGCTTGGTCAGCCGGAGGCGCACCCGCATGATCTGGGCCCGCCGCTCCCCCGGCGCCGGCGGGGCCAGGAGGATGCGCGCCAGCACGTGGGCGGCGCTCTCCAGCAGCTGGAACCGGCAGCTGCGCAAAAGGAACGCAATCTGCGCCGCGGAGCTGGCGTAGTTGACGGTGGCGCCGAGCCGCTCGCGCACCGCGGCCGGCTCGGTATCGAGCTCCAGCTCGACGTCGACGCGCAGTCGCTGCGGGGTGTGCCGCTCATGCGGGTACAGGCCAACGATGCAGTCGACCTCGATGCCCTGGATGAAAATGATATCTAGAGCCGCGTGCTCCATCCGCCCATCTTATACCCCACAGCAGGCTTGCCTGCTCACCTCCTGCCGTACTAGAAATTCCCCTCAGCTCGGCTTGGCTCATCGTCAAGTGCCCGAGGCGCCCGAGTCGCCGCGCCGCCTGGCTTGTCCCCGCTGCTTTTTCTCTGCAGTCGCCACGACCTCGATAGGAGCTCAAATGGTCCGCGCCCCCCTCTGTACGGCGACTCTGCTCGCCCTGTTCGCTGGTGGCTGCAACTCTTTACCCGACCCGGGCGATCCGGCCGATCCCGCCGGCCCCGCCGCGCCGCTGCGCATCACCACCCCGGCGGTGCAGCTCTTGGCGACGGCGGATGCCCAGCAGGTTAGCCTGCGCGCGCTCACCGCGCAGGACCACGACGTGACCGCCGCCGCCGCCTGGAGCCTGAGCGATCCCAGCATCGGGACCATCGAGCACGGCGCGCTGACCGTGCGCGGCGGGCTACCCGGCGGGGTCTACCAGGTAACCGCCCGCCTGCAGGACCAGACCGCGACGGCCCAGCTCCTCCTCAGCGGCACCACCGAGTTTGTCGACGCCTCCGCCCCGACCGACGCCAAGAGCTACTTCGGCGGCTCCTCCGGCGGCGCTGCGCCGGCGCTCGTGTATCCGCTCGGCGGCTCGCTGCTGCCGCCGAATCTTCTGCAGATGCGGCTGCAGTGGCGTCGCGACCTTGGCCAGCAGGTGTTCCGCATTCGCGTGCGCAGCGTCGCCTACAGGGCCGATCTGTATGCCGGCGCCTCGCTGTGCGCGGCCGACAAGTGCACGTTCCCGGTGCCCGACGCGACCTGGCAAAAGGTCGCGCGAGCGCTCGCCGGGCAGTCGGCGACGATCACGGTGACCGGCGTCGCCAGCAAGGGCGCGGCGCTCGGGACCGCGACGGCCGTCCCGCTGCAGTTCGCGCCCGAGGACATCGCTGGCGGGGTGTACTACTTCTCGCCGTCGACGCGCGGCATCAAGCGGGCGCCGATCGGGGCCAAGCGAGCGGTCGACTTCGTCGTCAACGGCGCCGAGACCGGCTGCGCCGGCTGCCACGCCGTCTCGCGCGACGGCAAGCAGGTGGCGATCGAGTTCGGCTCGGGCGCCACCTCGGTCGGCTCGACGGTGGTGAGCGGCAGCCGCGCCGCGGTGCGCAACTTCGCCCTGCAGCCCGCCATCGCCTGGAACTTCGCCTGGTTCAACCCGACCGGCGACCGGCTGATCGCCAACTGGCGCGGCCAGCTCAGCGTGCGCGCGGCCGCCGACGGACGCGTCCTGTCGACGGTCGCCGCGGCGCAGTACGGCACCGGCTACGTCGGCGGGGCGATGCCCGAGTGGTCCCCCGACGGCAAGTGGATCGCCTTTGTCCGCCTGCGCAGCGCCACCACCTACGACTTCGAGCTGCACAACGAAGGCGACATCGTCATCATGCCGTATAACGACGGCGCCTTCGGGCCCGCCGTGCCGCTGGTCGCCGCTCAGCCCAGCACCGAGGTCCACTTCTGGCCGACCTGGTCGCCGGACAGCAAGTGGCTGATCTTCAACAGCCAGCAGTGCGACGGCGCCGCCTGCATCCAGTACAACGCCGAGAAGACCCGCCTGCGCCTTGTGCGCGCGGTCAAGGACGACGGCACCGCGGCCGCGGCCTCCACGCCGATCGAGCTCGTCCAGGGAACCCACGACAAGTCCAAGTCCAACAACTGGCCCAAGTTCGCGCCGTTCTACCAGGCCGGGCGTTACGGGTTCGTCATCTACTCGGCCACCTAC
>DAOMZC010000966.1:0-2898 GCA_035437965.1 Pseudomonadota bacterium | reverse complement strand
CGCATCCTGTTGCCGCTGCTCGCCCGGCTGCGCGCGGACGGCCACCCGATCGATACGCTCGACATCGGCGGCGGCCTGGGCATCGACTACCACCGCGGCGACCCGGCGTCCGCGCCGCTGCCGACGCCGAGCGAGCTGCTGGCGCCGCTGTGGCCGCTCGTGCACGAGCTCGGGCTGCAGCTGTGGCTGGAGCCCGGGCGCAGCCTGGTCGGCCGCTGCGGCGCCCTCATCAGCCGCGTCATCGGCCACAAGCGCACCGCCAGCAAGCGGTTCCTCGTCGTCGACGCGTCCATGGCGCAGCTCATCCGCCCGTGCCTTTACCAGGCCTACCATCACATCGAGCTGCTCGAGCCCGCCCCGGCCCACGACCCGGCGGAGCCCTGCGACGTCGTCGGCCCGGTCTGCGAGTCCGCCGACTTCCTCGGCCTGGACCGCCGACTCGGCACCCCGGCCGAGGGCGACGGGGTGATCGTCTACGACGCCGGAGCCTACGGCTTCGCGATGGCCAGCCGCTACAACCTGCACCTCCTGTGCGCCGAGTACCTGATCGAAGGCGACACGGTGCGCTGCATCCGCCGCGCCGAGACCTATGACGACTTCGCCCGCACCTTCACCGACCACGAGGTTTGTGTGCCATGAGACGCGTCCTTAAATACGGCGGCACCTCGATCGAGAGCGCCGACCGCCTCCGCCGGGCCGCCCAGACCGTCGCCAACCTCATCGCTGGCGGCGATCAGGTGGCGGTGGTGGTCAGCGCCCAGGGCAACGAGACGAACCTCCTTCTAAACTCCGTGTACACGGTGACCGATCGCCAGGTCGACACCCAGTCGGTCTACCGCATCGCCGCCATGGGCGAGGAGAAGAGCACCCTCCTTCTGAGCGCCGCGCTGCGCTCGCTGGGCGTCGAGTCGGCGCCCTTCCTGCCCACCGTCGCCGAGAGCTGGCCGCTGCTCATCGACTGCGACGACAGCGCGCCGCTGGCGGCGCAGAAGATCAACGAGGAGCGCCCGCTGGAGCTGCGCGAGGACGAGTCGCGGCGCCTGTTCGGTCAGCGGGTGCTGCCGCTGCTGCGGCGCAGCGGCGTCCCGGTGCTGGCCGGCTTCTTCGGGCGCAGCAGCCGCGGCGAGCTGACCACGCTCGGCCGCGGCGGCTCGGACATCTCGGCGGTGCTCGTCGGGCGGCTGCTGGAGGCCGACGAGGTGACGATCATCACCGACGTCGAGGGCATCTTGTCGGCGGATCCGCGGCTGGCCGCCGAGCCGCGCCTCATCGAGGAGCTCAGCGTGGCCGAGCTGGAGCTCATGGCCTCCCGCGGGGCGCGCGTGGTGCACCCGCGGGCGCTGCGCTACAAGCCCGACTCGTGCCGGGTGCGGGTGGTCGACTACCGCCGCCAGGAGTCGCTCGCCGCCGGCGGCACCGCGGTGCTCGGCACCAGCCAGACCACCTTGTCGGTCCGCCCCGAGACGCTGTGCATGATAACCCTCGTCGGCAAGGAGCTGTCGAGCCGCAGCGGCATCCTCGGCGAGCTGGCCGGCGACCTCGGCCAGGCCGGCATCCCGATCGCCGCCACCATCACCAACGACGCCTTCATCTGCCTGTACCTGGCCGAGAAGCACGGCGAGCCCGCCTACCGCCTGCTCCACGAGCGCATGATGCGGTCGGCGATGCCGCTGTCCAACGTCACCTACCGCCCCGGGGTCGCCGAGGTGCGGCTGCGCTCCCCCGAGTTCCTGCAGACCCCGGGCGTGCTCGCCGAGATCACCTCGGTGCTGGCGCGGCGGCGCATCAACATCCTGGAGATGAACACCAGCCTCACCGACATCTACATCTACCTCGATGCCGCCGATCAGCAGGCGGCGCTGGCGCTGCTCCAGAAGCTGACCGAGCACACGCCGAGCAGCGCTACGCCGGAACGAGCGTAATCAGCACGACCTCGGGCGGGCAGTTGACCCGGAAGGGCAGCCAGTGCCCCAGGCCCGCCGACACGAACAGCTCGCTCGCGCCGTCGGGCGTCCGGTAGCGCCCGCGCGCCAGCCGGAAGAACGGCTCCATCCACGACCCCTCACCGCGGCCGAGCTGGCCGCCGTGGGTGTGCCCCGAGAGCTGCAGCGCCACGCCGCGCCCGCCCAGGTGCTGAAAGACGTGCGGGTGGTGCGACAGGAGCACCACTGTCTCGCCCTCCTGCCGCTCGCGCAGGGTCTGGTCGAGCAGCCCCGGGACGACGGCCGGGTTCATGCGCGGGGTGCCGACGCCGTGCGGGTAGCTGATGCCGCCCAGGCGCAGCTTGCCGAGCGCCACCGACTCATCTTCGAGGAGCTGGATCTGGGCTCGCTCATAGTCGTGGCGGACCTGGTCGAGCTTGTCAAGGAACAGCTCGTGGTTGCCCAGACAGGCGAAGTGGCCAAGGCGCGCCGGGACCTGCTTTATCATCCGCAGCATGTCGCGGTGCAGGCGCGACTCGTCGCACAGATCGCCGGTCGGGCACACCAGATCCGGGTGCTCGTCGGCGAGCAGGGTCAGGCCCCGCTCCAGGTGGGCAAACTGGGTCTGCATGCGCGCCACGTGGATGTCGGTCACCTGGCCGATGCGCAGCCCGTGCAGGGACGGGTGGAGGCCGGGGATGGCGATCTGCACCCGCCGGACCACCACCCGCCGCGACTCGATGAGCGAGCCGTAGGCGCTGATGATCAGGGCGCCGCCCGGGACGACCCACGGCGCCCCGGCGAGCAGCGCCCGCCGCGACAACAGCGGCGCTGGCGGCGCCAGCATCAATCGATCCGCGGCGGGCTGCAGCCGCCTGCGCAGCGACAAGAGGGCCCGCGGCAGCGGCCAGCCGAGCGCGTGCCCCGCGGAGTCCGCCGGTGGAACGCTCGGCACCGCGCTCAGCTGCGGGGGCGG
>DAOMZC010000965.1:0-2901 GCA_035437965.1 Pseudomonadota bacterium | reverse complement strand
AGCACGTACGGTGGCCGGTCATCACCGAGCCGGATCGGGCGGCGGTGATGCGGGGCCTCGATCGCGGGGGGCTGTCCGGGCCGTTCGCGCCGGAGATCCGCGCCCTGGAGCGTGAGTTCGCCGCCTACGTCGGGGCCAAGCACTGCCTGGCGACCAACAGCGGGACGGCGGCGCTGCACATGGCGCTGGCGGCGGCGGGCGTCGGGCCCGGCGATGAGGTGATCACCTCGGCGTACTCGTTCGTCGCCACCGCGCTGGCGGTGCTGCAGCACAACGCCATCCCGGTGTTCGTCGACATCGAGCCCGAGACCTGCGGCATCGATCCGCGCAAGATCGAGGCGGCGATCACGCCCCGCACCAAGGTGATCCTGCCGGTGCACATCCACGGCACGCCGTGCGACCTGCAGCCGATCCGCGAGCTGGCGCAGCGCCACAAGCTGGTCCTCATCGAGGACGCGGCCCAGGCGCACGGGGCGCTGTATCACGGAAAGAAGGTGGGCGCGCTGGGCACCGCGGGCTGCTTCAGCACCCAGTCCAGCAAGACCCTGGCCTGCGGCGAGGGCGGCCTGCTGGTGACCAGCGACGACGAGGTGTGGACGCGCGCCAGCCGCATGCGGACCTTCGGGGAGGATCTGCACCCGACCGATGAGGCGACCTACCAGCCGCTGCGGCCGCTCGATGGGACGCGCGCCTACGACTCGCTGGGCATGGGCTGGATGTACCGGACCAACGAGATGTCGGCGGCGCTCGCGCGCAGTCAGCTCGGCCGTCTTGACGAGGTGATCGACAACGCCCGCCGCAACGCCGAGCTGCTCAGCCGCAGCCTGCGCGAGCTGCCGGGGGTCACGCCGCCGAGCGTACCGAGCGACCGCACCAGCTGCTATCACAAGTATCGGGTGCGGCTGGATGCGAGCAAGCTCGGAATCGATGCGCCGCCGCGGCGCGTGCGCGACGCGGTGCTGGGAGCGCTGTGCGCCGAAGGAGTGGACGCCGTGCTGTGGCAGACCCAGCCGGTGCCGGGGCAGGCGCTGTTCCGCGACAAGGTCGGCTATGGCCGCGGCGTGCCGTGGAGCCTGGGCGAGCCGGTGAGCTACGATCTCGCGCAGTACCCGGAGACGGTGCGGCTCCTCGACAGCTCGGTGGTCCTGTTCTCGCAGACCCACCCGATCGCGCCGCAGCCGAGCTCCCTGTGCGAGGCGTACGCCGAGGCGCTGGCCAAGGTGTGGCGGCGGCTGGATGAGGTGCTCGCCGCGACCAGCGACGCCGCCGTGCCCGCGGGCGACTGATGTCGCGGGCGATGTCGGTCCTGCGGTCGCTGCCCGGCCGCATCGCCATGGCGGCGCTCGGCCTTTGCGGCGTGGCGCTGCTGGTGCACCGAGCCAGCGGCAGCAGCGTGCTCGCGGCGCTGCGCGGGGCCGCGATCTACTTCCCGATCGTCGTCGTCCTTGAAGGCTGCATGCTGGCCTGCGAGGCCGCCGGTCTGTATCTGCTTTATGGCGAAGATCGCCGCAAGCTCGCGCCCGCGGATCTGGCGCGCGCGGCGGTGGTCGCCTACCCGATGATGGTCCTTTTGCCGGTGGGGCGCGCCGCGGCCGAGGCGATGCGCGCCGGCCTTCTGACCCAGAAGACCAGCGCTCCGCGGGCGGCGGCGGCGGCGGCGCGCATGCAGGGGGTGCTGCTGCTCGCCAACTCGCTGGTCTCGGCGCTGTGTGCGCTGGCGGCGCTGCTGCTGCTTGGTCCCTCGGTGCTGCCCGCGGCGATCGGGGCCAACACGGTGGTCGTGCTGGTGCTGGGCCTGAGCGTGCTCTATGGCGGGCGGCGGGTCGGACTCGGCGCGTGGCTGGGGCGCTTGTCGCGGCACGTCGGGCGCTCGGGCACGCAGTTCGATGAGTACCTGCGCGAGGGTCCGCCGATCCCGGTGCGCTCGGTGCTGTGGGCGTTTGCCAGCCGCCTCCTGCAGCTCGGCCAGTACATGGTCCTGCTCGTCGCGGTGGGCGGGCAGTTCGGGATCCTGCGCGCGCTGTGCACCCAGGGCATCCACCTTGTCGGCTCGGCGATGGGCGATCTCATCCCGGGTCAGCTCGGCGTGACCGAGGCGACCTACAGCCTGTGGTCGCATACGCTGTCGCTGGACGCCGCGGCGGCGCTGGCGATCGCGCTCCTCTCGCACCTCGGGCAGGCGAGCTGGGCGACGATCGGCTCGATCGCCGCGCTCGTCTGGCCGGCGCCGCCTCCCGCGCCCCTGCCCTCCCACGATGTGAGCCCCGCGACATGAGCGAGCCGAGCGCCCTGCGTGAGACCGCCATCCGCGCCGCCCGCGGCGCCGGACAGATCCAGATCGATAGATCACGCGCCCGCATCGCGGTCGAGAAGAAAGGCGCCGCCGACATCACCACCGCCGTCGATCGCGACTGCGAGGCGCTGATCGTCGAGATCATCCGGGCGCGCCACCCCGAGCACGGCATCCTCGGCGAAGAGGGGGCGCAGGAGCACACGAGCTCCGAGTACCTCTGGGTCATCGATCCGCTCGACGGCACCAAGAACTTCGCGCACGGCTACGGCAAGAGCTGCGTCTCGATCGCGCTGTGCCGGGGCGATGAGGTGGTGCTCGGCGTCGTGTATCACCCGCGCGCCGACGAGCTGTTCGTCGCTTCGGTCGGCGCCGGGGCGACCCTCAACGGCCGGACGATCGCGGTCTCGCCGATCGCCCGGCTCGACTCGGCGATGGTCGCCAGCGCCTTGACCTACGACGGCCGGCAGGCGGATCGGGCGCAGCTGGAGCGGCTGGCGCGGGTGCTCGGGGCGGCCGAGGCGGTGCGCTCGGACGGCTGCGCGGCGCTCGACCTGTGCGACGTGGCGTGCGGCCGGCTGGAGGCCTACTTCGAGCGCGGCATCCAGGCC
>DAOMZC010000964.1:0-2904 GCA_035437965.1 Pseudomonadota bacterium | reverse complement strand
CGGGACCGACTCCACCCTCGGCCTGCGCAGCCGCCTGTACCAGCCGGCAGAGAGCGACGCGCTGGTGGTCGCCGAGCTGCGCGCCGCCGGGGCGATTGTCCTAGGCAAGACCAACGTGCCGCAGCTGCTGCTCGCGCAGGAGTCGGACAACGCGGTGTACGGGGTCACCCGCAACCCCTTCCACACCGGACGCAGCCCCGGCGGCTCCAGCGGGGGGGAGGCCGCGGCGCTGGCCTCGGGGCAGACGCCGCTCGGGATCGGCAGCGACATCGGCGGCTCGATCCGCATCCCGGCCCACTTCTGCGGCGTGTGCGGGCTGAAGCCGACGCTGAATCGCTGGTCCGTGCGCGGCATGCGCGGCGGCATCCCCGGGCAGGAGGTAGTCAAGTCGCAGCTGGGGCCGCTGGCGCGCACGGTGCGCGATCTCGGGCTCGTCATGACCGCCCTCGATCCGCGGCGGCAGAGCCGGCTCGATCCGGCGGTGCCGCCGCTGCCGGTGGGCGATCCGGCGGCGGTGCCGCTCGACGGGCTGCGCGTCGGGGTCTGCACCGACGACGGCTTCCTGACCCCGGCGCCGACCATCCAGCGCGCGGTGACCGCGGCGGCGCAGGCCCTGCGCGACGCCGGGGCGACGGTCCTTCCCTACCAGCCGCCGGCGGCCAAGGAGCTCATCTACCTGTGGCTGGCCGCGATCTCCAGCGACGGCGGGGCGACGCTGCGCGCCCAGCTGGCCCGGGATCCAGCGTGCGCGCAGCTGCGCCCGATGATGTACGGGTCGCTGCTCCCCGGGCCGGCGCGCGCCGCGCTCGCGCGGGTGCTGACCCATCGCGGCGAGCACCGCCTGGCCGAGCTCGTGCGCAGCCTCGGCAGCAAGCCGGTGGACGAGCTGTGGCGGCTCACCAACCGGCGCACCGAGCTGTGTCGACAAGAGCTCGATGCCTGGAACACCCAGGAGCTCGACGCGGTGGTGCTGCCGCCGCACGTCCTGCCGGCGATGGAGCTCGGCACCTCGGGCGACCTCGCGCTGACGCTGAGCTACATGTTCCGCTACGTCATGCTGAACTTCCCCGCCGGCATCGTGCCGGTCACCCGGGTGCGCGACTCCGAGACGAGCTGGGAGGGCCCGCGCCCGCTCGACTCGCTGTCCCGCCGCTGCGCCGCGGTCGTGCGCGGTGCCGCCGGCCTGCCGGTGGGCGTCCAGGTCGCCGCCCGCCCCTACCGCGAGGACGTGGCGCTGGCGGTGATGGCGGCCATCGAGGCGCGCGTCCAGACCGCCGCCGACTTCCCGCGCACCCCGATCGATCCGGTGCTGCGCAGCTGACCTGTGCTGCGCAGCTGACCGGTGCTGCGCAGCTGACCGGTGCGCCGCAGTCGCCCCCGCGCCGCAGCCGGGTACCCGGCGCGCAGGGTCTGCGGTAGACTGCCGCCACCATGACCACTGCCAACACGCCCACGCCGTCTGATCTGTGCCGCTACACCGTCGAGGGCGGCGTAGCGATCCTGACCCTGCACAACCCGCCCGCCAACACCTACTCCTACGAAATGATGCAGGCGCTCGACGCCGCGATCCTGCGCGCCCGCATGGACGAAGCGGCGCACGTCATCGTCCTCACCGGCGCCGGTGAGAAGTTCTTCTGCGCCGGCGCCGACATCGCCATGCTCGACCGCGTCACCCCGGCCTTCAAGTACTCGTTCTGCCTGCACGCCAACGAGACGCTGCTGCGCCTGGAGCAGACCCCCAAGCTGGTGGTCGCGGCGATCAACGGCCACTGCGTGGGCGGCGGCCTGGAGGTGGCGCTGGCCGCCGACCTGCGCGTCGCTCCCGCCGGCGCGACCTTCAAGCTCGGGCTGCCCGAGGTCGCGCTCGGGGTGCTGCCCGGCACCGGCGGGACGCAGCGGCTGCCGCGGGTGGTCGGCGCTGCGCGGGCCCTCGCCCTGATGGTCAAGGGCCAGAACCTGAGCGTCGAGAGCGCCCACTCCCTGGGCCTCATCACCGACCTCCTCACGCCGCCGCCCGGCCAGAGCTTCCTCGCCGCCGCGCTCGAGTACGCCCGCGGCTTCTGCCCGCCCGAGCGCGCCGCGCTGGCGGTCGGCCGGATCAAGCGCGCGGTGCAGACCGGCGCCGAGCTGCCGCTGGCCGCCGGCCTCGCCCTGGAGCGCGAGCTGCAGCAGCAGCTGTTCCAGTCCGCCGACGCCAAGGAGGGAATCAGCGCCTACGTGCAGAAGCGCCCGGCGCGCTTCGCGGGCAAGTAGCCGTCCCGTCATGAGTGCTGCTCGGTGCAGCGACCCGCGAGCTGGGGCCAGAAAAGCGGACACCGCTGCGCCGGGCAGGGCCTGCTCCGGGCGCAAGAGTATGCACCGCTAGCCGCCGGTGGCGCGGCCGGCGGACCTGGCTCACCCGCCACAGGCCCTGCCCGCCTCCGCTTTGGGCTACGGCCTGGCTCAGAACAGCTTGAGCTGGCGGTCCTTGCCGACCAGCTGAGCGAAGTCCAGGCCGTACAGCGCCAGCACCGGCTCGGTCGCCGGGCGCAGCTGCTTGTCCAGGTAGTGCTCGTAGTCGAGCGGGGCGGTGCGCGCGGCGGCGGGCTGCGGGCCGGCGGTGGTCATCACGTAGCGCACCAGGCGGCCGACGGGGAGGGCCAGGCGCCGGGCCACCGCGGCGTGGGCGGGCAGGCCGTGGCGGTAGCTCGCCGGGTCCTTGCGCAGGGTCTTGCGGTAGACGAGCTGGGCGTCGTAGTGGCCGCGCCGCAGGTCGCTGACCAGGCGGTGCAGGTAGTTTATGAGCTCGGCCGCGGGGCGGTCGGCGAACAGGAGCTCGTGGACGGCGCGCTGGGCCTCCTTGCACAGGTCGGTGGCGTCGCGGCGCACCGCCTCCATGCCGACGAAGACGACGCGCCGCCGGTC
>DAOMZC010000963.1:0-2910 GCA_035437965.1 Pseudomonadota bacterium | reverse complement strand
GACGGTGGCCGCAGGGCCGCAGCAGGCCGACGCGCTGTACCGGCTGGTGCGCGGGGCGGCGCCGTTCGCCGAGCTGCCGCGCTCGGCCTTCGACGGTGTCCTCGACCTGCTCGCCGGCCGCTATCCGTCGGACGAATTCGCCGAGCTGCGCCCGCGGCTGACCTGGGATCGTAAGAGTGGCCGCCTGACGGCGCGCGAAGGGGCGCTGCGGCTGGCGGTGCTCAACGCCGGCACCATCCCCGATCGCGGCCTGTACGGCGTGTTCCTCGCCGGCGAGCACAGCGGCCGGCTGAGCACCCGGGTGGGCGAGCTCGACGAGGAGATGGTCTTCGAGAGCCGCCCCGGCGACACCTTCATGCTCGGCGCGACCACCTGGCGCATCCACGAGATCACCCACGATCGCGTCCTGGTCACCCCCGCCCCCGGCGAGCCCGGCAAGATGCCGTTCTGGCGCGGCGACGCCCCCGGCCGCCCGCTGGAGTTCGGCGAGGAGATCGGCCGCCTGTGCCGCGAGCTGCGCGAGCTGCCGCCGCCCGCCGCGACCACCCGGCTCATCGAGGGCCACGCCCTGGACGAGCAGGCTGCGCAGAACCTGCTTACCTACCTTACCGAGCAGGCCGCCGTCACCCGCACCCTGCCCGACGACCAGAACATCGTCATCGAGCGCTACCGGGACGAGCTCGGCGATCTGCGGCTGTGTGTGCTGACGCCGCTCGGCGGTCGCGTCCACGCGCCGTGGTGTCTGGCGACGGTGGCCAAGCTGCGGGCGCGCCTTGGCTACGACCCCGAGTCGATGTGGACCGACGACGGCTTCGTCATCCGCCTGCCCGAGAGCGAGGCGCTGCCCGAGGCCGACGTGCTCCTGCCGGCGCCCGAGGAGCTGGAGCCGCTGGTGCTGCAGCAGCTGGGCGGCTCGGCGCTGCTCGCGGCCAAGTTTCGCGAGGCGGCGGCGCGGGCGCTGCTCTTGCCGCGGCGCCGGCCGGGGGCGCGGGCGCCGCTGTGGCACCAGCGCAAGCGCGCCGCCGACCTGCTCAAGGTGGCGGCGCAGTACCCGAGCTTCCCGATCCTGCTCGAGGCCTACCGCGAGTGCCTGCGCGACGTGTTCGACCTGCCGGCGCTGCTCGCGGTGCTGCGGCGGGTGCGGCGGCGCGAGGTCCACGTCACCACCCTGGACACCCAGAAGCCGTCGCCGTTCGCCACCGCGCTGCTGTTTTCCTACGTCGCGCAGTACATGTACGAGGGTGACGCGCCGCTGGCCGAGCGGCGGGCCCAGGCCCTGGCCATCGATCCCGAGAAGCTGCGCGAGCTCCTGGGCACCACCGACCTGCGCGAGCTCCTCGACGCCGGCGCCCTGGAGGAGATCGAAGCGCAGCTGCAGGGCCTGCCGAGCGCCGAGCGGCCGCGGCCGCCGATCAAGAGCGCCGACGGGCTGCACGATCTGCTGCTGCGCCTGGGCGACCTGTCCGAGGCGGAGCTCGCCCTGCGCTGCGAAGACGGGGCGCCCCAGGCGGCGGCGCTGCTGGCGGCGCTGCTGCAGGCCCGGCGCATCGCCCGCGTCGCGATCGCCGGCGAGCCGCGCTACCTGGCGCTCGAGGACGCGGCGCGCTACCGTGACGCCCTGGGGACGCCGCTGCCGCGCGGCCTGCCCGAGTCGCTGCTCGCCCCGGTGACCGACCCGCTGACCGGGCTGTGCCGGCGCTACGCCCGCACCCACGGCCCGTTCGTCACCCACGAGCTGGCGGCCCGCTTCGCCCTGCCGCCGCCGCTCATCGAGCCGATCCTGCGCCGGCTGGTCGAGGAAGGCCGCCTGCTGGAGGGCGAGTTCCGCCCGCAGGGCCTGCACCGCGAGTTCTGCGACCCCGAGATCCTGCAGAAGATCCGCCGCCGCTCGCTCGCCAAGCTGCGCCGCGAGGTCGAGCCGGCCCCGGCGCGCGCCCTCGGGCGGCTGTACACCCACTGGCAGGGGGTGCTGCGACCGCGCCGGGGCCTGGACGCGCTGCTCGATGCCATCCAGTCGCTGCAGGGGGCGCCGATTGTCGCCTCGACGCTGGAGACCGAGATCCTGCCGGCGCGCATCAGCGGCTACAGCGCGGCCGATCTGGACACCCTGCTAGCGGCCGGCGAGGTCGCCTGGGTCGGGCTCAACCCGCTGGGTGACAGCGACGGGCGGCTCATGCTCGGGCTGGCCGATCAGGTGGCGACGCTTTTGCCGCCGCGGGACGGCGAGGTGAGCCCGACGCCGCGCGCGCAGGCGATCCTCGACTACCTGAGCCAGCACGGGGCGACCTTCTTCCTTCCCCTGCACGAGGCGGCCGGCGGCGGCTTTACCGGCGATACGGTGGCGGCGCTGTGGGACCTTGTGTGGCAGGGGCGGATCACCAATGACTCGTTTGCCGCTCTGCGGGCGCTGCACAAGGGGGGCCGGGCGCTCGGCCAGACCGAGCTCGGGCGGGAGGGGCGGCGCAGCAGCTTCCTCGGCGCCCAGGGCTTCCGCTCGCGGCGCACCGGCTGCCCGCCGGCGGCCCAGGGGCGCTGGGTGCTGGTGCCGTCCGAGCCCGCCGCGGCGCTGCGCGATGCTGCGGGGTGCGCGGCGCTGGCCCAGCAGCTCCTCTCGCGCTACGGCGTGCTGACCCGCGAGGCGGTGCTGGCCGAGGAGCTGGGCGGCGGGTTCGGGGCGGTCTACCCGGCGCTCAAGGCGATGGAGGAGGGCGGGCGGGTGCGGCGCGGGCTGCTGGTCGCCGGGCTCGGGGCGACGCAGTTCGCGCTGCCGCCGGCGCTCGATCTGCTGCGCACCCTGCGCGACGAGCCGCCCGAGCCCGAGGTCGTCCACCTGGCGGCCGGCGATCCCGCCAATCCCTACGGGGCGGCGCTGCGCTGGCCGGCGGTGCCGGATCAGCGCTCGGCTGTGAC
>DAOMZC010000962.1:0-2912 GCA_035437965.1 Pseudomonadota bacterium | reverse complement strand
CATCTTGCTCGTCGGCGACTCGCTGGGGATGGTCATCCAGGGGGATGACAACACCCTGGCGGTGACGATGGACGAGATGATCTACCACTGCCGCGCCGTGGCGCGCGGCGTCGCGGCGGCCACCGGCCGGGCGATGATCGTCGGCGATCTGCCGTTTATGTCCTACCAGTCGGCCGAAGACGAGGCGCTGCGCAACGCCGGCCGGCTGATCAAGGACGGCAAGGCCGAGGCGGTGAAGCTCGAGGGCGGCGCCGAGTACGCGCCGCTGGTGAGCAAGCTGACGCGCATCGGCATCCCGGTGATGGGCCACATCGGGCTCACCCCGCAGTCGCTGCACGCGCTCGGCGGCTTCAAGGTCCAGGGGCGCGAGGCGGGTCAGGCGAGCCGGCTCAAGGCCGATGCCCAGGCGCTGGCCGCCGCGGGGGCGTTCTCGCTGGTCCTTGAAGGCATCCCGCACGAGCTGGCCGCCGAGATCACCGCCGAGCTGCCGATCCCGACGATTGGAATCGGCGCCGGCCCTGAGTGCGACGGCCAGGTGCTGGTCCTTTACGACCTGCTTGGCATGAACGAGGAGTTCCGGCCGCGCTTCGTGAAGCGCTACGAGAACTTCGCCGTCCGCGTGCGCACCGCCGTCGACACCTACATAAACGAAGTGCGCAGCGGGGAGTTCCCCGCCGCCGAGCACAGCTTCTCCCGCGAGCCGCCGAGCAAGGAGCGCGGACCGGCACCGCGGGTCGCCGCCGCCGGGGGCGTGGTCGCCGAGTCGGACAGCGGCGACTTCGCCCTGGCCGGCCTTGGCTGCGTGCAGCTGCGGCCACTCAACGGCGGTCGCGAATAGCGGCCAGGGGACCCGGATGACCAGCCCGCACGCACCTTTGCCCGAGGCGCTTCACGGCGTCGAGATCCTGCGCGAGCCGCGGCTCATGCAAGAGCGGGCGCTCGCCGCCCGGCGCACCGGCCAGCGCATCGTCTTCGTCCCCACCATGGGCTACCTGCACGACGGGCACGTGTCGCTGCTCCGGCGCGGCCGGTCCCTTGGTGAGCTCCTGGTGCTGTCGATCTTCGTCAACCCCATGCAGTTTGGCCCGAGCGAGGATCTGAGCCGCTACCCCCGCGATCTGGACGGCGACCTGCAAAAAGCGGCGACCGCCGGCTGCGATCTGGCGTTCGTGCCGGAGCCGGCGGCGCTGTACCCGGCCGGGTTCCAGACCCGGGTCGAGGTCACCCAGGTGACGCAGGGGCTGTGCGGGGCGAGCCGGCCCGGACACTTTGCCGGCGTCGCCACGGTGGTGCTGAAGCTGTGCAACCTGGTGCAGCCGGACTTCCTCCTCCTTGGGGAGAAGGACTACCAGCAGCTGCAGGTGGTGCGGCGGATGGTGCGCGACCTCGACCTGCCGGTCGCGGTGGTGGGCTGTCCGCTGGTGCGCGACTCTGACGGGGTGGCCCTGTCCTCGCGCAACTCCTACCTGTCGCCGGGCGAGCGCCAGCAGGCGCAGGTGCTGTCGCAGGCGCTGTTCGCGGCGCGCGACGCCTTCGCGCGGGGTGAGCGGCAGAGCATGGTGCTGCTCGAGCTGGCCCGGGCGACCCTCGCCCGCGAGCCGGCGCTTCGCCTGCAGTACCTGGAGCTGCGCGACGCCGACACCCTGCAAGAAGTCCCTTCGGCGTCGCTGATCGAGCGCAGCGCGGTGCTGCTGGTGGCCGGGTCTATCGGAACCACGCGGCTTCTTGATAATGTCATCCTGGGTGTCTAGACCGAAAGGGAGCGCGATGGCTGAACCGAAAGAGGCGCCGCTGGGAAAGAGCGAGTTCGCCAGTGCATTTGCCGACCTGCAGCCCGCGATCCTCGCCGAGTGGCAGCAGCTGGACGCCGCCGCCCTCGCCGCCACCCAGGGCGATCTGGATCGCGCGGTGGCCCTTATCGCCGAGGAGACCGCGCACACCAAGGCGCTGGTCCGGCGCCAGCTCGAGGAGCTGCACCGGGTCGTCTCCGCCCCGCCGCCGCGCCCGCGCACGGCGTCGCCGCGGCGCGACCGCGGGCGCGACGACCCCTCGGTGTCCGAGTCGGTGGACGCCATGCTGGCCGATCTGGAGCAGCGCGCCGCCCACCTGCTGCGCGATCTGCGCGGCAACATGCTCAGCGACGCCCGTGGCAAGGTGCGCGAGAACGTGCTGTTCTCGCTGGTGATCGCCATCGGCTTCGGCTTCATCGTCGGGGTCCTGTTCACGGGCTGGGGTCGTGGAAAGTAGCGTCGCCGCCGACTTCGACGGGCGCGCCGCCGGTATGCGCCGGCCCGCGCCGGATACCCGCTCGGCCTCCGAAGAAGATGCCGCCGCCGACACTGATGCCGATGAACGCGAGCCGCGCCAGCCGGCCTCACGGATCGGCAGGGTCGCGGTAAGCCTGCTGCAGGTCCACGCCCAGATCGCCCGCCAGGAGCTGGCCCGCGATCAGGGGCGGCTCTTGCGCGGCGTGATCTTCGTCCTTGTCGGGTCGCTGCTGCTGGCGACGGTGATCGTCCTCCTGCAGGTGATCGGGGTGACGCTCCTTATGGCGCGCGGGCTGAGCCTGTGGGTGGCCGTGCTGGCGATGGCGGTGGCCGATGCGGGGCTCGGCGGGCTGCTGGTGCTGCTGGGGGCGCGGGCGCTGCAGCGGCCGGTGATGCCCGAGACGCGCTCGCTGCTGCGGCGGACCCTGGGCGCCCTTACGGCTCCGTAGCTCCGGCGGGGGGATCTTCGGCCAGGGCCTGGGCCATCGGTAGTGAGCCGAACTGCGCCTGGAAGCGCTCGTGCAGGCGCCGCAGGTGCTCGTGCGGGGCGCTGTGAGGATCGGGGACGGCGAAGCGGCACAGGAGCGGACCCAGGCGCCGGGCGTGGTCGCCGACCGGTCCGGCGAGGAGCTCGGCCAGGGCGGC
>DAOMZC010000961.1:0-2917 GCA_035437965.1 Pseudomonadota bacterium | reverse complement strand
GGATCTGTGGGCGGCGCTGAGCATCTACGACGACGCCGGCAACCTGCTGGTCAGCAACGTGACGCCGCCGCTGCCCAAGCTGACCGAGAGCGAGCACACCCGGCTCAAGCTGGAGGGCCTGTTCAGCTGCCGCACCCCCGGCATCGCCGCGGTGCCGGTGACCGACCGCGGGCACGTCATCGCCTACGGGGTCATCGCCCTGCCCAAGTTCCCCGTGCCGCTCACCGAGTACGCCACGCTCGCCCTGGCGGTGCTCGCCTGCCTGGCGGTGGCGTCGCTGCTGCTCACCCGCATGCTGGTCCGCCCGCTGGCCCAGCTGTCGGCGGCGGCGCAGGCGCTGGGGGCCGGCGACCTGAGCGCCCGCGTGCGGCTCACCCAGCAGGACGAGATCGGCGCCGTGGCCCGCACCTTCGACGAGATGGCCGACCGGCTGACCCACCTGTTGCGCAGCCAGAGCGAGCTCCTCGCCAACGTCTCGCACGAGCTGCGCACCCCGATCGCCAGCATCCGCATCGCCCTGGAGCTGGCGGCCGAAGGCGACGGCGAGACCGCCCGCGAGCTGCTCTCCGGCATCACCAGCGACCTCGGCGAGCTGGAGCGGCTGGTCGAGGACATCCTCAGCACCGCCCGCCTCGATCTGGCCACCGATCGCGCCGGCACCCGCTCACCGCCGCTGCGCCTGGGCCCGATCTTCCTATCCCAGCTCATCGAGCCGGCGGCGGCGCGCTTCACCAGCGCCTACCCCGACCACCCGCTGCAGCTCGAGCTGGACGCGCCCGACTATGAGCTGCGCGCCGATCTGGCCCTTCTGCGCCGCGCCGTGGACAACATCCTGGACAACGCCGGCAAGTACTCCGACCCCGGCAGCCCGGTGACGCTGCGCGCCGTGGCGGAGGGCGCGCTCCTCGGCCTTGAGATCAAGGACCGCGGCATCGGCATCGCCCCGGCCGATGCGCCGCACCTGTTCACGCCGTTCTTCCGCAGCGATCGCAGCCGCAACCGCAGCACCGGCGGCGTCGGCCTGGGCCTGGTCCTGTCACGCCGCATCGTCGAGGCCCACGGCGGCACCCTGACCATCGCGAGCGACCTGAACGCCGGCACCACCGCCCGCTTCCTGCTGCCGCGCCAGCGGGCGCTGCCGGGACCGCCGAGCCGGCCTACCAGTCGATAATCACCGAGCCCCAGGTGAAGCCGCTGCCGAACGCGACGCACGCGACCTTCATGCCGCGGGTGAGCCGGCCGGTCTCGACCGCCTCGTGAAGGAGGCTGGGGATCGTCGCTGCGGTCGTGTTGCCGTAGCGCTGGATGTTGTGGATGAAGCGACTGTCGGGCAGCTGCAGGATCTCGTTCTGGATGTACTGGTTGATGCGCAGGTTGGCCTGATGGAAGACGAACAGATCGATGTCGGCGCCGGTGATGCCGGCCTCGATGCACGACTCCATGAGGACGCTGACCATGCGCTCCACCGCGTGGCGGAACACCAGCTTGCCGTCCATCTGCGCCCACATCATCGACGGCTCGACCTGGCCGACGCGCTGCTCGTTGAACGGGATGAACGGCATCTTGCGGATGTCCCACACCCGCTGCGCCAGCTTGTCGGCGTAGCGGCCGTCGGCGCCGAGCTTCCAGGCGCGCACGCCGCGGGCTTCCTCGGTGGCGCTGAGGACGACCGCGCCGGCGGCGTCGCCGAACAGGCACGCGACCTGGCGGCCCGCGGTCGACAGATCCAGGGCGTGCGAGTGCACCTCGCCGCCGACCACCAGCACGTGCTTGCAGGCGCCCGACTTCACCATCGAGGTCGCCGTGGACAGCCCGTAGAGGAACCCCGAGCACTGGTTGCGCACGTCCAGGGCGGGCACGAACTTCGCCTTGGGCCCGTCGCACAGGCCGAGCTTCTGCTGCAGGTAGACGCCCGAGCCGGGGAAGCAGTTCTCCGGCGACAGGGTGGCGAAGATGATCATGTCCAGCTCGTGCGCCTCGATGCCGGCGTTCTTGAGCGCCAGGCGGGCGGCCTCGGTGCCGAGATCCGCGGAGCCGACGCCGTCCTCGGCGAACTGCCGCTGCTCGATGCCGGTGCGCTGCACGATCCACTCGTGCGTGGTGTCGATCCCGTAGTCCTTGATGAGGTCATCGTTGGTTACGGTGCGAGGAGGAGCATAAAAACCGGTCCCGGATATATACGCGTTCGGCATGTCGGTGCCCGGCAGTTCATCCCTTCCCGGCGCTGGAGTCAAGCCGCAATCTGTCAGGAGCCTCGCTGAATCGACGCCAGGTGCGCGCTCCCCTCGGAGCCTGCCGGCAGTAGCGCGGGCGCCGGTCGGTCGGAGCACCGGGCCGCCGCGCTACTTTCTTTCGCTGCCCGCATACTCGTGCGATTCTGCCGCCATGCTCAAGCCGCTGACCCGCGCCGAGTCCTCCCGCTACACCCAGACCTCGCGCCACGCCGAGGTGATGGCGTTCATCACCGCCCTGAGCGCCCGCAACGACCCGCGGCTGTTCATCGGCGACTTCGGCGAGAGCCCCGAAGGGCGCCGGCTGCCGCTGCTCGTCCTGTCGAGCGAGGGCGTGCACACCCCGACCGCGGCGCGGGCCCTGGGGCGGCCGGTGGTGCTGGTGATCTGCGGCATCCACGCCGGCGAGGTCGAGGGCAAGGAAGCGAGCCTGATGCTGGTGCGCGATCTTTTGGACGGGCACGGCGCCGAGCTGCTCGAGCGGCTGACCCTGGTGGTGGTGCCGCTGTTCAACCCCGACGGCAACGACCGCATCGACACCGGCCACCGGCGGCTCAACCTGCCGCGGCTGGAGGGGCAGCTCGGCCCGCACACCGGCGTCGGCACCCGCACCAACGCCGCCGGCATCAACCTCAACCGCGACTACATGCGCCAGCAGAGCCTGGAGATGCAGCGGCTGCAGGCGC
>DAOMZC010000960.1:0-2918 GCA_035437965.1 Pseudomonadota bacterium | reverse complement strand
GTCACCGGGTGAAAGTCGTGCAGCGTCGCCACCGTCACCGTCGGATACAGCAGCGCCGCCGCCGCCGCCCACGGCGCCGCCCGCTCGCCCAGGTGGCGCTGCCCGAGGTCCCACGCCGGCCACGCCAGCAGCGCCACCGCCACCGCCTGCCCGAGCAGCAAAAGCGGCACCAGCGGCACCCCCAGCCGCCCGAGCAGCGAAAGCGGCAGCATCACCGGCTCCAGGTGCAGCCCCAAAAGGTGCGGCGCCTGCACGAGCGGCAGATCCAGGTGCCCGTGCCCCAGGCCCCAGGCCAGGCGCAGGTAGTAGCTGAGGTCGATCTGGGCGTGGAAGCTCTGGTAGCGCCGCCAGCAGAGGACGACGTACAGCGCCGCGTAGCCGGCGACGATCGCCCACAGGAGGCGCGGCCTGCGGGTCGGCGGCACGAGGCTCTTTGAAGGCGGCGCGACCACTAGCGGGTCCTCTTTACGACAAGGTGCGACATCGACGGCGCGGCCATGATGCCGCGGCGCGGCGCGCCGACCAAGCGCGGATTTCAGGGAGCTCGTTGACGTGGCCAGGCCCTGCCGCCAAACTGCGCATATGGCCGATTCATCACGTCGCAATCCCCCGGAAGGCTCACCGGAAAGCTCCGGGCGCCCATCGTACGAGACCATGTCCGGCATCCCGCTGCGCGCCGCCTACAAGCCGCAAGACGTGCGGCCCTACGAGGAGATCGGCGACCCCGGTCAGTACCCGTACACCCGCGGCGTCCACGAGACGATGTACCGCGGCAAGCTGTGGACGATGCGCATGTTCGCCGGCTTTGGCACCCCCGAGGACACCAACCGCCGGTTCCACTTCCTGCTCAAAGAGGGCCAGACCGGCCTGTCCACCGCGTTCGACATGCCGACCCTCATGGGCTACGACCCCGACAGCGAGCGCTCGCTCGGCGAGGTCGGGCGCGAGGGCGTAAACGTCGCCAGCATCGACGACATGCGGCGCCTGTTCACCGGCATCCCGCTGTCCGAGGTCACGACCTCGATGACGATCAACGCGCCGGCGATTTACCTTTTGGCCTGCTACATCGCGGTCGCCGAGGAGCAGGGCGTCTCGCCGGCGCAGCTGCGCGGCACCCTGCAGAACGACATGTTCAAGGAGTACATCGCCCAGAAAGAGTGGATCTCGCCCATCCGGCCGGCGATCCGCATCATCCGCGACATGCTGGTGTACTGCACCAAGGAAATGCCGCTGTGGAACACCGTCTCGATCAGCGGCTACCACATCCGCGAGGCCGGGGCGACGGCGGTGCAGGAGCTCGCGTTCACCCTCGCCGACGGCATCGGCTACCTGCAGCTCGGGCAGGAGGCGGGCCTTTCCATCGACAGCTTCGCCCCCCGGCTGTCGTTCTTCTTCGACGTGCACAACGATTTCTTCGAGGAGATCGCCAAGTTCCGCGCCGCCCGCCGGATCTGGGCCAAGGTGATGCGCGAGCGCTTCGGGGCCAAAAACCCGCGGTCGTGGCTGCTGCGCACCCACGCCCAGACCGCCGGGGTGTCGCTGATGGCGCAGCAGCCGCTAAATAACGTGGTGCGCACGACGATGCAGGCGCTGGCGGCGGTGCTCGGCGGCACGCAGTCGCTGCACACGAACTCCTACGACGAGACCTTCGCCCTGCCGACCGAAGAGGCGGCGACCCTGGCCCTGCGCACCCAGCAGATCATCGCCGAGGAGTCCGGCGTGGCGGCGGTCGCCGACCCGCTCGGCGGCAGCTACTTCGTCGAGAAGCTGACCGACGAGATGGAAGAGCGGGCGATGGTCTACATCCACAAGATCGACGCCATGGGCGGCATCGTGCGGGCGATTGAAGAGGGCTACCCGCAGCGGGAGCTGGCAAACTCCGCCTACCAGTTCCAGCGCGCTGTCGACTCGGGCGCCCGCACCATCGTCGGCGTCAACAAGTACACGAGCGGCCAGAAGGACCAGATCCCGATCCTCAAGATCGAGCCCCAGGTCGAGCGTACTCAGATCGAGCGGGTCAAGGTCACCCGCTCAAGTCGCGACGCCCAGAAGGCCGCCGCCGCCCTGGGCGAGGTCCGCGCCGCGGCGCGCGGGCAGGACCCGCACCAGCACAACCTCATGGTCGCCGTGCTCGCCGCGGTAAAGGCCCACGTAACCCTGGGCGAGGTGTGCGACGTCTTCCGCGAAGTGTTCGGCGAGCACCGCGACCCCGCCTACCTGTAGCCGCTCGGCTCCCGCTGCCCTACCGGCGCGCCCCGCCGAGCGTTGATTCCCTCGGGAAATTCGGCGATGATGAGGGCGCAGCCCTGCGCGCTGCCATGCGGTGAAGCCCTGATGGCGATGCACGAGCAGATCCTCCGCAAGGAGCAGGATCCCTTCCACAAGCCGGAGGCCCAGAAGGAGACGGAGGCCGAGCAGGCCGCCGCCGCGGGCCACCGGCGCGTCGATGCCGAGGAGCAGCGCGCGACCGAGACCGAGCGGACGCGGCTTGAGCAGCTGGCCCCGTAGGTCGTCGCCCACCCGCCCGGCCAGACCGGCGGCGGTCCCCGCCTCGCGCAGTAAGACTCGCGCGGCGATTCGATGATTCTCGCGGGCGCGGGTCCGCGTTCAACAAGCCCCCACCACCCACAGCCGCCCGCGATGCTTTTGCATCGCGGCGGCTGTGCTTTTGGATTATCCACAATCAACCACATCTATCTCACTCAATCCCCAGTGTCAGCGAGACCACCACGCTGACGTCCTTGTCGATCGTGCTGGTGTCGTAGCGGCCGTAGCCCGAAACCTCGGTCGAATCTGGCTGAGTGATTTGGATCACCCCCATCTGTGCCTGCCGCACCTCGCCGATGCTGCACCCGCTGTTGGCAGCGATTTCATCGGCCCGCGTGCGAGCGTCCTTCGTCGCTTCGCCGAGGATCTGC
>DAOMZC010000959.1:0-2920 GCA_035437965.1 Pseudomonadota bacterium | reverse complement strand
GCCCCGGACGCCGCTGCCCGCTCCGGCGGACGCCGCCCGCCTCCTCGATGCGCTGCTCGATCGCGACCGCCGACTCGGCTAGCCGGCGGCAGGGCCGCCAAGCTCGCGATTTCCCCAGGAAAAATTGCGCATCGGCTCCTCTAAGGCATCTCTGCAGCCGCGCATTGCCGCTACACTAAAGGCCGGTGCCAGTGGCGCGCGGTCGCAAAGCCAGGTAAACCCCTTCGCCAGGGCGCCCCAAGCAGAGGGCCTTTTTCAACCACCGAGAGAACCGCCAGTAACCCCGCCTGAGAACGCGCGCCCCGGGCACCCCGGGCGCGCCGGCCCGCCGCCACCGGGCCGTCGGCGGACGACTTGGACAGGGACAGGGACCGAGAATCTAGATGCTGGAAAAACTCTACGCTGTGTTCAAAGCCGGCGGGTTCACCCTCATAGCGATGCTCGTGTGTTCGATCATCGCGGTGGCGGTCGCGATCGAGCGCGCCATCCACCTGTGGAGCTTCCAGGACCGCGCCCGCGACCTGTCGGACACGGTCAAGCGCTGCCTCTACCGCGGCGCCCTGGCCGAGGCGCGCACAGCCTGTGAGCGCAGCCGCTCACCCCTGGCCGAGGTGCTGCTGGTGGGGTTTGAGCGCCTGCGCCGCAGCTCCAAAGAGGCGCTGGGGGCGGCCGTGGATCGCGAGCGCCAGCGGGTCAGCCTGGCCCTGCGCGGGCCGCTATGGATGCTCGGCACCATCGGGGCGACGACGCCGTTTCTGGGCCTGTTCGGCACCGTCGTCGGCATCATGGGCGCCTTCCGCCGCATCGGCGAGAACAAGCAGGCCGGCATCGAGGTCGTCGGCCCCTATATCTCCGAGGCGCTGATCGCCACCGCGGTGGGCATCGCGGTCGCGGTGGTCGCGCTGATGCTGTTCAACTTCTTCCAGGCCCGCCTGTCCCGCCTCAACGTCGAGCTGCGGCTGCTCATCGAGGAGTTCGTCGAGCTGCTCACCGAGCCGGCGCTGCGCGAGGCCCCGGCCGGCGACGAGGGGACGGACGCAGCGGCGAGCGGCACCGCGGGTGCCAAGGAGAAGGGCTGATGGCGCTCGGCAAGGTGCCCGGCGGCGGCCACGATCTGGACGAAGAGGGGATCTTCGCCGAGATCAACATCACGCCGCTCACCGACATCTTCCTCGTGCTGCTCATCATCTTCATGGTCACCTCGTCGGTGATGGCCGACGCGGGGGCGCGCAGCGGCATGCGCGTGAACCTGCCCAAGGGGGCGATGCGCGAGGTCAACACCCAGGCGCAGGACATCACCATCCTCATCACCGCCGACGGCAAGCTGGTGATCAAGGGCAAGGCCGTCGACGCCACCGAGCTGGCGCAGCTGTTTAGCGAGGCCAAGCAGCGCTCCCCCGACACCCAGATCATCGTCCAGGCCGACGAGTCCACCCACCACGGGCGCGTCGTCTCGGTGATGGAGCTGGCCAAGAGCTCCGGCCTGCACCGCCTGGCCATCGCGACCCGCCGCAGCAAGTAGCTCGGCGGCGACCGCGGATCGGGCTTCACGATCGGCGGCCAGTCGATGGTTAGACGATAGTTAGACGGAAGGCGGGCGACTGCGCGGACCCGGGGGAGCCGGCTGGGGCGGGACGGCCGGGCCGGGGTGGGCCTCGGTGTTGCACTCGTGGCGTCCGACGACGAACAGGCGCAGGGAGCGGACCACCCGCGGCCGCCCCTGGCCGCGCGTGCCCAGATCGTAGTCGAGCGCCAGCATGCAGCCGCCTTGGCCATCGGCAAGGTGGGCGATCGATGGGCGCCCACCCGGCGCAACGATGGTCTCACCGCCCGCCTGGGCGAGCTGCTCGGCGTGCACGCTGGCCTGCTGCACCGCCGCGCGCAGGGTCTGACGCTGCCGCGACAGCACCCGGTGCGCCGAGCCGCCGCCACCCGGCACGCTGATGCACACGTCCAGCACCTGCTTGTCGTCAAATCCGTCGGGAAAGTCCGACAGCGTGACCAGCAACGGTGGGCTCTGCGAGCCGATGTTGTTGGCGCTGCCGGGTAGCTTCTGTTGAGGCACTCTACGAAACAAGGCGGCATCCTCGCTGTCTCAAGGGGTGGCGCGGTCCTCGAGACCACAGCACGGGTTGTGCCAATCGGGGCGGCGCTGCCGCTCGCGCCGCGCCAAGAAGCCCGGCCGCGGAACTGACACTTGCCGCGAGGTTGCGCCGATTAAAAGTCCGACCTGTCATAGCTAATCCAGTTTCCCCGTCGCGGTAAAAAGACGGATGGCGGATCCGGGTCAACAGACCTCGGACAGATCTTCCCAGTCCCCCCGCTCCCCCAGCCAAGGTGAGGACCGCAGTCCTCATCTAGAATAAGATGCCGCCGCCCCGCTTGAGACTGCAAATTCAACTTTTCAGCCTCTGTTTTGAAGGCGCGGGGGCGCGCTTTTTGCGGCCGCAAAACGGGACGCGGCGGAAGGGCTTCTGGCGACAGCGGTTTTCCGGTGGGCGGCGGGCGGGGGCGGCTACTCGCTCGTGAGCACGTTCTTGGCGATCACCATGCGCTGGATCTGCGAGGTGCCCTCGTAGATCTGCAGCAGCTTGGCGTCGCGCATCAGCTTCTCGACCGGGTATTCCTTGGTGTAGCCGTAGCCGCCGAAGATCTGCACCGCGTCGGTGGCGACCTTCATCGCCATGTCGGCGCCGTAGAGCTTGGCCATGCTCGAGACGATGCTATCGAGCTTCCCTTGATCGACCATCCACGCCGCCCGGTGGCACAGCGCCCGCGTCGCCTCCAGGGCCACCGCCATGTCGGCGATCATGAACTGGATCGCCTGGTGCGAGGCGATCGGCACGCCGAAGGTCTTGCGCTCAAGGGCGTAGAGGCGGCTCTCGTGCAGGGCGCGGGCGATGATGCCGGCGGCGCCGGC
>DAOMZC010000958.1:0-2920 GCA_035437965.1 Pseudomonadota bacterium | reverse complement strand
CGATGTCGGGCAATCCGTACTCGCGCGCAAACGCGCGGACAATGACTTTCACGACTTTCATGATGTTGTCGCACGTATGTGGTGCCCAGAGCCCCCGCGTGATCTGGCCGGCGAGGGTCTCATGATAATCGATGAGGTCTGCTCGGCGCATCTCGGACATGTAGAGATTGCCCAGCCGGGGGACGATGTGATTTTGCAGGGTCTGGCGCCATTTCTTGCGACTCGCGGCCGAGCGAATCTGCCCGGTTTGGATCTTCTTGGCCAAGAGCGCCGGGGCATAGTCGCTCAGGCGGACCTTGGGGACACTCAGCGGAGCGTCCGCCTTGGCAATCCTGGACTTTTCTTCGACCAGCTGGGCCACGGCTTGGTCCAGCGTCCCGTCGGGCAGGATGCGCCGGATCTCGCGATCCTTGCCGGTGCGCGGGTCGCGGACGCGGGCGCGGATGACGAACCCGCCCTCTTTTCGCCGCCAGATGCCCGGCTTGAGGGGGTGGGCGGCGATCATTGTGTCGAAACGGTGAATCCATTGGGTGCGGGGCATGAAGGCTCCTCGACGTGGAGGCCGCGCGATGCGGCGGTTGTGCGTAAGCGACGGGCGGCTGGTCAGGCCGGCGGCAGGGTCCAATAGGCTTCCAGCTCGGCGAGCAGCTGCGGATGCGCGGCCAAGAGCGCAAGCAAGCTGACCAGCGGCGCACCGGGGAGACCGTCGCCGGCCCGGAGCCTGGACAGATACCCTTGGCTCAGGCCAAGCAAGAGCTCGGTTCTGCGCTGGGACAAGTAGTGCTGCACACGAGCGACCGTGAGGGCTACGCGCTGGCGCAGATTGTCTCGATACAGGGATTCAAGGAGCTCGGCCGGTAGTGCCTCGAGTCCAAGTGGCTCGTACTTGCACCGCCGACAGGCGGGCAGGCACAGCTCGGCGGGCAAGGTCAGGGCGGCGTTGCGGTAGCGCACCACCCGACCCGGCCGGGCCAAGGGGTGCACCGACGCATAACCGCAGCATGGGCAGTGCTCGCCTTTGGGGTGGGCCATCCGGTGCGCTCCTGAAGGGTAGACGGCGGTTACTTTTTCTCGACGAGCACCAGGTGCAGCTCCGGCAAGCCGGCTTGCGGTGAGAGCTCGCCATGGGCGAGCAAGCCCCCAAGGGCTCGGACCAGCTTGCGCACCGCCCGGGTGTCCAGCTCCACCTGGAGCAGCGCGCGGCGCGCACCGAAGGGTCCAAACCGCAGCTGCACAAGGGCCGGCGGTGTGGCGATTGCCGGGTCGCGGGCGGTGTCGGGCCACCGTGCTGGAGGCGCTGCAGCCTCTCGAAGCGGAGCGGGTGCCGAGTGCGCCAGGATTGCATCTCGCCGGGCGACCTCCTGCAGGAGCCGCGTGGCCGTTTGGCGGCTGATTCGATGGCGGCCGGTCTCGGCGTTGCGCAATGTGCCGGGCGCGATGCCCGCGGCGTTGGCCAAGGCGCTACTAGACAGGCCGAGCTGGTCCAGGACGCCGCGCAGCCAGATGCCGACCTCCGGCGAGGGCTCGGCCTTCATGACTGGCTCGCGTCAGACGGCAGGGGCACCGTTTGTTCACAACGGGGCTCCAGTGCCTGGGGGTCGACCAGCCAGGCGGCGGCATCGGAGACGCCGCGCAGTCGCGAGAACTCCCCCAGGCGGGCCAAGCCCTGCTTGGTGATCAGCCGGGCGAGCTGATGCGCCCGCGGCTCGCTATAGGGTTTCTCGGTCGGTTCGACCGGGCAGGGACCTGCGCCCAGCGCCCAGAGCAGCACTGCGCTGACCCCGACACGGTAGGGGGTTGCAGGTTGAGCGGTCCCCCGGGCCAGCTGAGCGGCCACCTCGGCACCCGAGCGGCAGCCATAAAAGCGCTCGCGATGAATCGCTCGGAGGCTGGCTGCAAGCGCCGTCGCGGTGAGACTGCGCAGGCTGCGCCGCTCCTCCTGGGCGAGTTCGGAGAGCACCGCGAAGCGATCAAAGAGCGAGTCGGCGAACCGACCGGCACACGGGACAGCATGCCGGACGGGAAGCTTGACCGCCTCGCGAGCGTCTAACGTCCAGGCTTCCGAGCGGGCGCCGCACAAACAACACAAGCGCCGCGCCCCATAGGCGGTCCCCTCGACGGCATACTGGCCGGTGCGGAGTTCGTCGAGGACAAGCAGCGCCTCGAGCACCAGAGGCAAGGTGAGCCGCGAGTCGAAGCGGGAAAACTCCGCCTCGGAGAGGGCGGGCGAGGTCTCTGCGCCGGGCTCTGGCATCGCCGCGAGGAAATAGCCGGGGGTGTCCGCCCAGCGCAGCCCGAGCTCGGGCACTCCGACCAGGCGCAGCAATGTGGCCCGGCTTGGAGGATGGCGCGCCGTCTCGATAAACTTGATCGTGGCGTCAGAGAGTTTGGCTTTGCGAGCCAGCTGGACTCGGCTGAATCCCGCCTGGTTGCGCTTGTCTCGCAGTAGGTGCCCGAAGTCTTGCAGCTGCTTGCGGGTCAGCGCCGGAGTCAGCCGACTGGACGGGGGAACGTCGCCTGGGGCACTGGACAGATGGACGATCTCGTCGACCAGGCTTGCGTAGGCGACGCAAGCGGCCTGGGTCTTGGGCGGCTGGCCCGGGGCAATCGCCCGCAGAGCCTCAGCCAGTGCGAGAGCATGACGACCGATGGCGGGCCAAAGATCAGCGGGGACAGATGGAGGCGCCGGAGCGCTCGGAGAGGCCATGAGGGCGAGCCGTCATCGCCTGTGGAGGCGCGCCAGGAAGCGTTGATAGTCGCCGCCAACCGAGCGCATGGCCTGTTCGCCGGTGTCGCGCTGCTCGCAGAGGCTGCAGCAGCAAACCACCGAGTGCCGACTGGGGTCGGGCGACCGTGAAACCGTAGAGGTCGCCGCAGCTTGACTGCCCGTGGACTGACGGGAGGTCGACAGTGATGGCAG
>DAOMZC010000957.1:0-2925 GCA_035437965.1 Pseudomonadota bacterium | reverse complement strand
TTTTGACCGGCTGCTCGCGCAGGGAGTGAACGGTCGCGAGCAGGATGAGGAGGGGGCTCAGCGGCGTGGCGTTCGCGCAGCGCAGCGGCGTCATCAGGCCGCCGAGCGAGAAGCCCAGCACGGCGGCGTTGTAGAGCGCGGCCAGGCAAAGGTTGCGGCGGATGACTGCGTGGGTCTTGCGGGCCAGCTCCAGGGCCAGCGCGATCGGCCCGAGCCCCACACCGAGAAAGTAGAAGTCGGCCCGCTCGGGCAGGGTCGGCCGATCCACCGCGGGGGTACCCGCGCAGGCGGCGGCGGCGAAGGCCAGGGCGTCGTTTATGCCGTCGCCGATCATCAGCGTATCGCCCGCGCCGCCATCCACCAGGCGCACCTGGCGGGCTTTGTCCTCTGGGCTCAAGCCGCTGTACACACGCTCGCGGGCCAGGCCGAGGCGGCGGGCGCTGTCGGCCACCTTCGGCGCGGTGTCCCCGGACAGCATCCATACAGAGAGGCCCGCGCGCTGGAGCTGCTCCACTTCCGTCCGTGCATCCGGACAGAGATCCTCGACGAAGCCATACTGGCAGAGCAGCTCGCCGTCGCGGCCGAAGTACGCCGCGACGTCCGCTGGGGACGCCGGCGCGAGCTCCGCCGAGGTCGTGACGAAGCCGCGGCGGCCCAGGCGATATTCGTGGTCCCGCTGGCGCAGGGTCAGGCCCTGGCCGGGTTCTTCGGTGATCGTCAGGGTCGGATCGAGGGCGGGGCGTCCGGCTTCGGGGCCTGCCGTAAGCGCGCGCAGCAGGGCCTGGCTTACCGGGTGGTTCGAGCGCGCCACCATCTGAAAAAGCGCGGCGCGCGCCTCGCCCGGCAGCTGGTTCAGCTGCTCCGGCGCCGTCAGCGTCAGCTCGCCCAGGGTCAGCGTGCCGGTCTTGTCGAACAGGACTTTGCGCACGCGCAGCGCGCGGTCCAGAAACGAGGCGTGTCGAACAAACAAGCCGCGACGGCGCAGGCGCGCCTGCACGAGCTCATAGGCGAGCGGCGTCGCCACGCCCAGCGCGCAGGGACACGTAACGACCAGAATCGCCACGGTCACCTCCAGCGCCCGCAGCGGTCCGGCGGGAAGCCACAGCAGGAATCCCAAGGCGGCCAGGGCCAGCACCGCCAGCACATAGGTACGGCTCAAGATATGCCAGAAGTCGCGGCGCGGCGTCCTCGCTGCTTCGCCGTCCGCGGGCGCCGCCGGAGGAGCCGCCAGGAGCCGGCACAGCGCCGAGGCGCTGAACGACTCGCCGGCGCGCACCCGCACCGCCTGCCGCGACTGATTATGCGCCCCGGCCGGAACGCACTGTCCCTGGTGGAAAGCAGAAGGCGCGGACTCGCCGCTGATCCAGCTTAGCGAGAAGCTGGCGCGCTCCTCCAGCAGCTCGGCGCGCACCGGGACGAGCTCCCCCGGCGCGCACAGCAGCACCTGCCCCGGCTTTATCGCCGTCGCCGGGACGAGCCGGAGCTGGTTGTCCGGAGCGAGGGCCCGTACCAGCAGCCCGACCACGCCATCATCGCTTAGCAAGATGCGGCGGTGATGGCTGGCCAGGCGCTGCTGCAAGAGCCGGCCGAGCAGCATCAACGTAATAAAGACGCACAGCGTATCGAAGTAGGTGGCGCGTCCGCTGGCGAAGAAAAAGGACCAGACGCTTTCCAGGTAGCTCAGCGCGATTCCCAGGGCAATCGGAACATCCATATGCAGCACGCCGCGGCGTAGTGCGGCAAGCGCGCTGCGAAAAAATACAGTCCCGCCGAGCAGGACGCAGAGTGAGGTCAGGAGGAGGCTGCCGACCGCAAAGAGACGAAACAGCGGCCCCTCACTCTCGACCGTCAGACCGAAGTACTGCGAGAACGAGAAGATCATGGTGTTCATGGCCAGCGCCGCGCACAGGCCAAAGCGCAGGAGGAGCTCGTCGAGCGGCGCGTCGGACTGCTTGAGCGGCGGTCCGGCGCGGTAGCCCAGGGACTCGGCGTCGTCGAGGAAGGACTCGACGGCGGCACTGCCGCGGCGGTAGCACAGCTCCATGCGGCCGACCCCGGAGTTGATGGTCAGGCGTACGGCTCCGGGCTGGCGTGCGAACAGCCGCTCGAGCAGCCAGACGCAGGCAATGCACTGCAGACCTTGCAGATCGAGGACCAGGCGCACGACCTCGCCGCCGCTCGATTCGGCCTGTTCGCGCAGCGGTACCAGCCAGTGCCGCGGCGCGCGGGCCTCTCCTTTTTGCCGCCCCCCTACAGCGGCGAGCCGCTCGGCTCCGCGCAGCTCGTAGAATCGTTCCAGTCCGGCGGCGCAGACAAGCGCATGGGCGGCCTGGCAGCCCAGGCAGCAATAGGGAGCGCTCGGGGCGCTCGGGAGCGTCGGGCTGTTGCAGTGGGGGCACATGGAATGACGCTTGTTTCAGCAAAGAGCTTGCCAAGCCGCGGTGACTCGGCCCACGGCAGCAGCCGCTGCCGATCAAGGGAAGGAGCGCGCAGATTTTTCGGGGAGTGGTCTAGTCGGCGCAAAGGTTGCGTACGGACTCTGCTCGTTCCTTGACGCCCATAAGCATTCGCCGATCCATCGCGAACCCGATGGGCTCAAGCAGCGTCGGCCCCAACGAGAGGCGTGTGGGTAGATCGGCAGAGGTGGCGCAGCGGTACCGGCTGATGAAGCGGCAGCGCCGGGCGCCAAGGGGCTCGACGAACAGGAGCCAGGTCACGGCTGCCCACGGCTTGCCCTGCTTCTGGGCCGCTGCGTCCGGCGCTCCATATGCGACCAGGGCGCGACCGGGCAAGAGCTGGACGATGGGCAGCCCGGGCACTTTCGGATGCAGCTCGAGAGTATGACCCAGGCACAGCTGCCACTCAGGATGGATGCGCTCGGCATTTTGCAGCTTGCAGCCGACCAGGTTCTCCAGCCAATGATAG
>DAOMZC010000956.1:0-2929 GCA_035437965.1 Pseudomonadota bacterium | reverse complement strand
CGGCGACCGGCGGGCATGGTGACCTCAACGAGCTGCCCGCCGATCTGCAGTTCAGCCGCTACTCGGCGATCGCCGAGGGGCGGGAGGAGATCCGCAAGGCGGTGCGCAAGAACCTCAAGTACGGCGCGGACTGGATCAAGGCCCTGGTCACCGGCGGCGTCACCTCGGCCGGGACCGATCCCCAGCAGGCCGACTACACCGAGGAGGAGATCCACGCCGCGGTGCTCGCCGCGCGCGCCCGCGGACGCGACGTCGCCGCGCACGCCCACGGCGCCACCGGCATCCTGCGCGCCGCCCGCGCCGGAGTGCGCTCGATCGAGCACGCCTCGTACCTGACCGACGAAGCGATCGCCGAGATCAAGCGCCAGGGCGCCTTCGTCGTGCCAAACCCGTTCACCAACTTCTACATCCTCGACCGCGGCCAGAGCGTCGGCTTCGTCGACTACGAGATCGAAAAGAGCCGCCAGGTCTTCTACAAGAAGATGGACAGCCTGCGCCGCGCCGTGGCCGCCGGCATCCCGGTCGCCTACGGCACCGACGCCGGGGTGCAGCCGCACGGGCAGAACGGCAAGCAGCTGGCCCTGTACGTCCAGGCGGGCATGACGCCGCTGCAGGCCCTGCAGTCGGCGACCACTGTCGCTGCGCGCCTTTTGCGCCAGGAGCAGCGGCTGGGGCGCGTCAAGCCGGGCTATCTGGGAGATCTGGTGGCGGTGATCGGCGACCCGCTGCAGCGCATCCAGGTGGTGGAGTCGCCGCTGTACGTGTTCAAGGAAGGCGCTCTGGTGTTCAGCCGGGCGGCGCGCATTCCCGACACCCGAGCCCTGCTGCCGCTGCGCCTGGCCGAGCCGCCCAAGCCGCCACCGCCGGCCGCTGCGGCCCCAAGTCCGGCCAGTCCGCCGCCACCAGCCAAGGGCGCAGCACGGCCAGCCGCTGCGCCGACCAAGTGACGACCCAGGGGACTTCCCGAGTGGCCGCCGCAGTTACTGCCGCAGTAATTGCCACGATGATTGCGACAGTAACTTAGTGCGACAGTAACTTAGTGCCCCAGCGACTTAGTGCCCCAGCGACTTAGTGCCCCAGCGACTTAGTGCCCCAGTGACTTAGTGATGGATCGAGCAATCACTCGCTTGCTTGTTGGCTCGCTCGCGCGTCCTGGGAATTCTCTGCTGCGCTCTGTTGGCGAGCGCGACATGAATTTGCAGTTTTTATCGCTCGAAAATCTGTCCAGTTCTTGTTTGGCAGACCTTGGCGGTCGTTGTACTTTCCACCCTGGTAGCACTTCTCCTCGCCGGAACGCGGAGATGGCTCGGGTCGGGCTGCCTTGCCGGACCACGCATTGCTTCCTAGGAGCGTCTCGAGGTTAAATTATAAGACCATGCCGATATCATTCTCTACGGCGCTGCGCCCGGGGGTGGCAGCGCCTGCCGGGTGCGGCGATTTCCAACCTCCCTGCCGTAGGGTACGGCTTTCCCTTTTTTGCGGTGCTCCGCGGAAAAAGATGTCTCGCGGACCTGCGGGCCGCTGCAGCTCTTCTGTGAGTTCGTAGTGAAAACCATGGCCAAGACGTTCCCGATGAAGCTGTTTCTGTTCGCCTTCCTCGGCTGGACGTTTGATTTTTATGATCTAGTCCTTTTCGGCTTCATCAAAGACCACGTGAGCCACGACCTCGGGCTCTCGCACGCCACCGAGTCGTGGCTGCTCGGGGTCGCGCTCAGCTCGTCGGGGATCGGCGGCATCGTCGCGGGGCTCATGGCCGACCGCTTCGGCAAGCGGACCCTGTTGGCGCTCACGGTGCTCATCTACTCGATCGGCTCTGCGGTGTGCGGTCTGGCGCCGAACCTGTGGGTGTTCCTGTTCGGGCGCGCGCTCGTCGGTCTGGGCGTGGGCGGCGAGTGGGCCATCGGCCACGGCCTGGTCGCTGAGGCGGTCGAGTCGCAGTATCGCGGCCGCGCCGCCGCGCTGCTGCAGGCGGGCGAGCCGGTGGGCGTGGCGCTGGCGGCCGTGGCCGGCTTCCTGATCGTGCCGCTGGTCGGCTGGCGCGCGGTGCTGCTCGGCTCCAGCGCGACGGCGATGCTGGCGCTGTTCATGCGCCGCTCGATGGCCCTGCCCAACGAGAAGACCACCCGGCCGGTGAGCCTGATCAAGGTGTTCAAAGGCGGCGTCGGCAAGAAGATGCTGCTGGCGTGGATCCTGGTCGTGCTCAAGCTGGGGACGTACTGGACCTGCTATACGTGGCTGCCGTCGTTCCTCTTGACCGACATGGGGCAGGGCGTGGGCAAGAGCACGCGCTGGGTGCTGACCGCGCAGGCGGGGCAGTTCGCCGGCATGCTCGCCTTCGGCAACTTCGCCGATCGGTTCGGCCGGCGACCGACCTACAGCGTGTATTCGATCGTGACCGCGGGGGCGCTGGCGATGCTGGCGTTCCACTGGCAGTGGCTGTCGGCGCATACCGAGCTTTTCTGGCTGACCATGCTGACGCTAGGGATCGGGTCGGGCTGCACCGCGGGCTTCGGCGCGCTGCTTGCCGAGCTGTTCCCGCTGGAGGTGCGCGGGATGGCGATGGGCGCGACCTACAATATGGGGCGTGCCTCGCTGCTCGTCGCGCCGGCGATCGTGACGCTGATGAAGGAGCGCTACGGGCTGCCCGGCGGCTTGTCGGTCCCGATGATCCTGGCCGTCGCTACAGCTTCGTGGGTGTGGGTGCTGCCGGAGACACGCGGGATCACGCTGCCGCAGCTGTTCATGTCGCCGCGCAAGGGTCCGAGCCCGCGGGGCCGCAGTGCCTCCAGCTCGGCGAGCTCGTCTTCAGGTCTGCGGCCGGTCATCACCCCACCGCTCGGCACGCCGAAGCTGCCGCCGACCTCTGCCGCCGACGCATCCAAAGACTCCGGCACGCCGACCGCCGGGACCCCCAAGCTCAAGCCGTAGC
>DAOMZC010000955.1:0-2930 GCA_035437965.1 Pseudomonadota bacterium | reverse complement strand
CTGCGCACGCCGAGATCGCCCTTATCAACAGCGGCGCGATCAGCGATCGCGGGCTACCGCTGCGCGCCGCTTCGATCAGCTCGGTCGGCGACGTGCTGCCATTCAAGGCGCAGGTGCTGGCGAGCACCCTGACCGGCCAGGCGATCACCGACGCGCTGCAGAAGTACGCGGGCCAGGAGCCGGGGCAGCGCCTGCGCATCAGCGGCCTGACCAAGAAAGACGGCAACCTCCTTATCAACGGCCGCCCGCTCAGTGTCACCGCGCGCTACCGGGTCGCCACCATCGACTTCCTCGCGGCGGGCGGCAACGGGCTGCTGCCGGCGAAGTTTCTGCCCGCCAAGAGCTCGGTGATCGCCGAGGATCTGCGCCAGCTGGTGCTCGCGCACCTGGGGCAGCACGCGGGCAGCGGCGCCGCCTTGGCCCCGCTGCGGCTCGAGCGGCGGCCGCTGTGGCGCGTCGCGCTCGACCTGGGCATCGATCTGCAGAACGTCAGCGTGAGCAACCCCGGCAACACCTACGATCGCCCGCAGCTCGTGCGGCAGCCGTCGCTGGCGTTCAAGCTCGACGGCATGGTGCGGGCCGAGATGGATCACCCGGCCCACCTTGCGCAGCTCACCCTGCGCAGCCTCTACGGCCAGTCCTGGCTGCGCACCACCGCGACGCAAGACCCCGCGCTGCCGATCGATCCGCAGCGCAGCGACTGGCTCGGCCAGGAGACGGCGGATCTAATCAACCTGCTGGCGCTGTACAGCTACCGCGGGCTCAGCGAGCGGCGGCCGCGCCTGCCGACGCCGTACCTGTCGCTCGGGCTGGAGTCGGAGTTCAACCGCCCGGACACCCGCAACTACCTGCACTTCGAGCTGAGCGGCGTACTGGGGCTGCGCCTGGCGCTGCCGGCCAGCATCACCGCGACCCTCGGGGCCGGCGTGCGCAGCGAGCTGCTCGCCGACGCGAACGCCGAGAGCGAAACGGAGCGCGCGCTGGCGCGGGCGCGGTTCCTGCTTACGACGCTGATCGAGATGCCCAAGCGCACCCTGTGGCCGCGCCTGGGCAGCGCGCTGCTCGGTGAGTTCGCGGTCAGCTACAGCGTCACCGACGTGACCATGCTGCGCTCGCACGAGCTGCGCGGCACCGGCAAGCTGTACATCGCGCTCGGCCGCCCGCTTTACCTTACCCTCAGCAGCGAGCTGTATGTCTACCGCGATCGCGACAACGAGGCCGGCGTGGCGCTCGACCTGAACGTCGGCCTCAAGGTCGTGCTGAGCGGCCACCGCCAGCAGTTCTGAGCGGCCGGGGCGTCCCAGCGCCTCTCAAATCTGGCGCTTCGCCACCGACCAGATAAAGCCGTCGTAATAGAAGTGGAGTAGGGCGACGACCATGGTGATCGTCCACAGCGTCTCCAGCTTGAGGTCGACGAGCTCCGCTCCCAGACCATACGTGAGCACCGCGGCCAGGTAGAGCGCGACCACCGCGGCCTTGCGCTTGCCGACCGGCCCGGCAAGGCGCACGAGCTGGCGCTGCTCGGTCGCCCATACCAGCGCCAGGTACTGCACCGCGTGGAACAGGTTCATGATGAAGAACGCTTCACCCCAGCTGTTGAGGCCCCAGGTGTAGATGGAGCAGGCGCCGGTGGTGACGACGAGGAAGACCTTCAGGAACGACACCCGGTAGCCGCGGCGGCAGAGGCTTACGTAGGCGTAGACGTAGTAGGCAAGATACAGAGTTCCGGCCGCCATGACGGCCAGCGCCAGGTAGCGGCGCCAGCTCTCGGCGTAGATCGGGACCGCGGCAAACAGCGTCGTTCCGAGCTCTTTGTAGCCTTCGAGCTGCACCAGGTGATCGACCAGGGTCACGCCCCCGACAATCGGTCCGGCGTACAAAAGGTGATTCAGCCAGTAGTCGAGGCGCCGGCCGAGCTCGGGCGGGTTGCCGGCATTTCGATCGTAGATGCGGCCAAAGCCGAACGTCTGCGCGCCCGAGTGCCAGATGTCCCACCACACGGCAACGACCGTGGAGCTCAGCGCGATCCACGCCGACCAGCGGATGGCGAGGAACAGCAGCACCGGAACGATGAAGAACCGCACCGGATGCAGGCGCCGGATCTGCGCGTTGCCATGGCTGCGGAAGAGCACCGCCACCAGGTGCGCGTGAATGAGCGCCCCGATGGCGAACTTGGCGCAGGTGGTCTCCTGGCCGGCGAGGGTGAAGCGGCGCTCGGTGAGCGCGGTGCCCGAGATGGCGACTCCGAGCAGCAGCGAGAAAAGCGGCGGCAGCAGGAAGAACGCCCAGTCGTAGACCGGACTGACGAGGTAGGGCGACGGGCGGCGCTCGCTCACCGCTCACCGGGCGGCGCGAGGCGCAGCTCGCCGTGCGCTTCCCCGAGATGGCCGAGCAGCGAGGCGAGAAAGAGCGTGGCGCCGACGAGCTCCAGCGTCTCTTCCACCCAGTCGATGAGCCCGTAGATCAAGTTGTCGCGACCGGCGCGCTCGGCCCACCAGCCAAGCGGCAGCTCCAGGACGAGCGCCCCTCCTACATACAACGCACCGGCCAGGATGAAGCGCCAGCGCGTCTTGGGCGGCAGCTGCCGGAGGAATCGCAGGTAGGCCGCGCCGACCAGCAAGACGATCACGGCCGCCGGCACGACCCAGCTGAAGTACAGGAGTCCGTGGAGCTCGACGATCTCTCCCAGGTGCTCGTGGAGCTCGACCGCCTCATCGAGCGACATGTACAGAAACACCGCGCCAAGAAAGGTCCAGTGGCGGTGCAGCGGGGCGCCGCTCTGCCGAACGCCGGCGGCGATGGCGAGCAGCGTGACGCCGCAGCCGGCAAGGAGCAGCGCGGCATACCAGGTTGGGAAGTTCCCTTCACAGCTGAGGGAGAAAAACGCGAGAAGCGGCGAGCGCGCCGAAGGTACAAGCTGATGAAGGAGC
>DAOMZC010000954.1:0-2932 GCA_035437965.1 Pseudomonadota bacterium | reverse complement strand
CCGCGACGACCTGCAGGGCGCTTGCGGCTTCAAGGCAGGCCGACAGTGTCGACAGTAACTTACCGGTCGGACCGCTCGTCGGTGAATTTGGCTCTGAAACGGCGGCGGAATGATTCGGAACGCTAAGTTGCGCTTCCACTGCAGCCACGCGCGCCGCTGAGGCGGCTTCCTCGCTGACGTAGTGGCCCAAGGTCATCTTGGTTGAGGTGTGCCCCAGCACCCGCGCCACGGCTTCGACCGAGGCGCCGCCGGACACCGCCAGGCTAGCGTGCGTGCCGCGCAGGCCATGCACGCAGACCCGCGGCACTCCAGCCCGCGCGCACAGCGCGATCACCTTGTCGTGCAAGCTCTGGCGCGTGGCGGTGCACAGCCGTTCCATGGGGAGCCGCGCCGCCGCGGCACGTCCCAGCAACCCGGCCAGATTGGCAGGCAGCTTCAGCCGTCGCCGAGCCGCGGCGGTCTTGGTGCCGCTGACGTAGACTTCGCCGCCTTCTGCATCAATGTCGCGCGCCGCGAGCTGTAGCGCTTCGCTAGCGCGCAAGCCCAGGCTCAGGCAGCACAGCGCCGCCAGCGCCAGGCCCGAGCCAGCCGCCGCTTCCGCCTCAGCTACCGCCGCGAAGCGCCGCGCCTCGGCTGGGCGTAGCTGCGGCTTGCCGGCTGCGACCCGACCGACCGGCTCGACCTCCGCCCACGGGTTGTCCTGTACCAAGCCCTGCTTCTGGGCCCACCGCCAGAGAAACTGCGCGATGCTCAGGTAGAACCGATGCGTCGCGGGCTGCAGCAGCTTGCCTGTCTTGGGGCTGGGCTGGGTGGTGATGCGCTGGTAGAGGGCTTGGGCCTTGCGCTCGGTTATCTCCGTTAGGCGCAGGTTCATGACCGGGCCGAGCAAGGTGCGGATGCGGGCCACTTGCTCGACGATGGTGGTGGGCGCGGCATCGCCTGAGCGCAGGCGAGCCTGGACCCAAAGCTCGAGGGTGGCCTCGACCGTGCGCGCGTCCAGCTCGGCGCGCAGCTTGACGATCAAGCGCCGTGCCTCCTGCTTGGAGGCGACGACATAGCTCTTGCGCCGACCCCTTGCATCGATGTGGATGACTCGCCATTGGTGATCCTGTAGGTAAGGCCCGAGGACTCGGGCTGGTTCTCTTCGTCGCATGGGGTGGGCTCCATAGCGCGAAGGCTTGCGGGTGGGGGTGGGATGGACGCCGGCGCGAGCATCGGCGCGGGACCGGGGCGAAGCGATACGCGCCAGGAAGCGGGCGTAGTCGCCGCCGACCGAGCGCATGGCTTGCTCGCCAGTACCGCGTTGCTCGCAGAGCAGGCAGCAGCAGACCGCCGAGTGGCGGCCGGGGTCAGGCGTCCGCGGAAAGGTAGAGTCCGCCGATGGTGAGGGCTGCGCATAATCCGACCGAGCGGAATGGTTCAGCTCGGATTGGCGGCCTGCTGCCCGACGGGGGCCGGACATTGGGAACAGAAAGTTCATTTGGATTTCTCCGTCGGTGAATTTGAGCCAAAAGAGGCCTCGGAATGATTCGGGAGGCTCAGGCTCGCATCTACCGCGGCTACTCGGGCGGCAGTCGCTGCTTCCTCGGTGATGTAGTGGCCCAAGGTCATCTTGGTGGAGGTGTGCCCCAGCACGCGGGCTACTGCCTCGACTGAAGCGCCGCCCGAGACCGCCAGGCTGGCGTGGGTGCCGCGCAGGCCGTGGACGCAGACCCGTGGCACCCCGGCGCGAGCACACATCGCGACTACAGTGCTGTGCAGCGTCTGCCGGCTGGCTCCGCACAGGCGCTCCATGGGCGGTCGGGCTGCCGCCGCGCGTCCGAGCAAGATGTTCAGGTAGCCAGGCACCTTCAGGCGCCGGCGAGCTGCCGCGGTCTTGGTCCCGCTGACGTAGACCTCGCTGGCCTCCACATCGATGTCGCGCGCCGTGAGCCCCAGCGCCTCACTGGCCCGTAGACCCAGGCTCAGGCAGCATAGCGCCGCAAGAGCGGTGCCAGAGCCGGCTACTGCCTCTTGCTCGGCGAGCTGGGCGAAGCGCCGCGCCTCCGCCGGTCGCAGCTGCGGCTTGCCAGCGGAGACCCGGCCGATGGGCTCGACCTCCGCCCAGGGGTTGCTCTGGACGTAGCCTTGCTTCTGCGCCCACTTCCACATGGACTGTACGACGAACAGGTAGAAGCGATGCGTAGCCGGCCGCAGAGGAAGGCCGGTCTTCTTGCTCGGCTCTTTGGTGGCTCGCTCGTAGAGCGCAGTGGCTTTGCGCTCGGTCACGTCGCCCAGGCGGAGGTCAAACACCGGGCCGAGCAAGGCTCGCACGCGGGCGGATTGATCCGCAATAGTGGCCGGAGCGGCACCCCCACCGCGAAGCCGAGCCTCCCCCCAAAGCTCGAGGGTAGCCTGGACGGTGCGAGCGCCCAGGTTGGCCCGCAGCTTGGCTGCGAGCCGGTTTGCTGCCTGCCGAGAGCCGGCGATGTAGCTTTTGCGCCGGCCTCTGGCATCGATCTCGATGATTCGCCATTGGTGCTCCTGTGGGTAAGGCCCGAGTACACGGGCGGGTTCTCTTCGTCGCATGGGGAGGGCTCCATAGCGCGAAGGCTTGCGGGTAGGGTTGGGGCGGTCTTCGGCGGGGGCAACCGTGCGGGACGGGGGTGAAGCGACGCGCGCCAAAAAGCGGGCGTAGTCGCCGCCGACCGAGCGCATGGCTTGTTCGCCGGTGCAGCGTTGCTCGCAGAGGCGGCAGCAGCAGACCGCCGAATGGCGGCTGGAGTCAGCCGTCTGCGGAAAAGTAGCCTCAGCCGACGATGAAGGCTGAGCGTGCTCCGCCGAGGCGGAATGGCTCAGTTCGATTTTTCGGCCAGCCCTCCGACGGGAGGCTGACATTGCACACAGTAACGTTGGTCCCGTCGAGGGAAGCGATGGATGCGTTCCCCCGACC
>DAOMZC010000953.1:0-2935 GCA_035437965.1 Pseudomonadota bacterium | reverse complement strand
GCGCAGCGAGCGCGCCCGCTTCCTGCTCGCCGCCGAGTCCACGCTCGGCTCGCTGCGCACGCTGGTTCGGCGCCACCCGGTCGCGCAGGGGCCGTGCTGGCTGTACGAGGGGAGGCTCGCCGAGCTGCAGGGCAATCGCGAGCGGGCCCGACTCCTTTTGGCCCGCGCCCGCGCCCGCGCCGAGCTGCGCGGGCTGCCGCTCGACCTCGCCCTGGCCCGGCGCGCCCTGGGGAAGCTGGAGCGGGACACTACCGACCCGGCGGCGGCGCGGCACGCCCGCGAGCACCTTTTGGCCGCCGCGGCGCTGTTTAGTCAGCTCGGCGCGCGCGCAGAGCAGGCCGAGGCGCTATCGCTGCTCGGCCCCGCGACCCGGCCCGCCGGCCCTGCCCGGACCCGCGGCCACGACGTGCGCCACCAACTTCCCGGGACCTGGTAATAACCGGCGGCGCTCCGCGCTGACTGCGGCCGCGGCTCAGGCCGAGGCTTCCAGCGGCGGCCGCTTGTCGACCGGCACCAGCGGCTGCTGAAGCGGCTGCTGAAGCGGCTGCTGATCCGGGGGCAGCGCAGCGGCAAGGACCGCATAAATCTCGGCGCAGTGGACGTCGGTGGTGTCGGCGCTCCAGCCGCGCGTGTCGATCGGCGGCAGCACCAGGACGGGAATGGTCACCGGATGCAGCGTGAAGGCGTGCTTGGCCCAGTTCTTATGAGCGCCGTGCACGACGACCGGAACGATCGGCAGCCCGGTGGCGATGGCCAGGTGCACCACCCCCTTTTTGAGCGGCAAGAGCCGCCCGTCCCGGCTGCGCGTACCCTCGGGCCAGATCCACAGCGCCAGGCGGTTTTTGCGCACGAACTCGGCGGTGGACTTGAGCGCCGCGATGGCGCCCTGGTGATCCGCGCGGTCGATGCTGAGGTGCCCCGAGAGGCGGAACAGCCAGCCGAAGAACGGGATGTTGGTGATCTGCTTTTTGACCACGCCGCAGCCGCCCACCGGACAGAGCCAGATGGCGATGAACGCGTCCAGGGTCGAGGTGTGGTTCGAGACGTAGATGGCCGGATACGTGGCGGCGATGCGCTCGCGGTGCTGCACGACCGGGGTCGCCCGCGCCAGCCAGATGAGGACCGGCCCGACGCACTTGCCGTAGTAGTTGCACAGCTTGATGCGCAGGACCCGGAACGGGAGCAGCGGCACCGCCAGGACCATCGCCACGACCGCCATGACCGCCATATAAAAGAAGCCGAGCCCGAGGCGCACGGCCGACGACATACGCTGGATTGTCAAGGGCCCACTATGCCTGCCGCGCCGCGAGCACGTCCACGGCAATCGCCTGCCGCGCTGCGTCAGTCCGCCCGGCCGCGCCGCAGCAAAGTCCCGTACTGGCCGGCGGTCCACACGTTCCCCGACTGATCGACCCACACCGCCGCGAGATAGTCGCTGGTGCCGCTCGGCACCGGGGACCACTCTTGGCCGTCGAAGTGCAGCAGCATGCCGCGCTGGCCGCTGGCCCAGATGTCGCGGGCGCTGCGGCCGTGGATGCTCAGGGCGATGAACGTGGAGGTCTCGTCGGGGGCGAGGCTGTCGTACTCCCAGGCGCGGCCGGTGTAGTGGATGACCAGGCTCTGATCGCCGACCACCCAGACCTCGCCGGGAGTGCCGGTGTAGACCGCGTGCAGGGTGTCGCCGATGCGCGAGTAGCTGCGGCCCCACGAGACGCCGTTCCAGTGCAGGACCAGGCCCCGCTCGCCGGTGATCCAGACCTCGCTGGGGCTGCGGCCCCAGATGCCGGTCAAGGTCAGCGGCACCGTCGCGTCCATCGGGCGGAAGCCGGTGCCGTCGTTGTGCAGCAGGGTGCCGTGGCGCCCGCAGACGTAGATGTCGTTCGGCGAGCTGCCCCACACGCCGAGCAGATCTTCGCTGGTGCCGCTCGGGACCAGCGTCCAGCTCTGACCATTAAAGTGAAGGATGTTGCCGAAGTCACCGACCGCCCAGACCTCGCGCGGGCCGCCGGCCCACACCGCGCGCAGCGGATCGAGGATCCCCGAGGCCTGACGGGAAAGCTGGCTGCCGTCGAAGTGCAGGACCGTCCCGCCCTCGCCGACGATCCACACGTCGTTGGCGCTGGTCGACGAGATCGCGGTGAGGTTGTCGCGCCCGCCGGGGCTCTGCGCCTGCCAGGTGCCGCCGCTGCGCCGCTGCAGGGTGCCCTGGTCGCCAGCGGCCCACAGCGCCCCGCCGACCTGGTTGGTGGTGCCGGTCAGGGCGTACAGCCAGCTGGTGGTGCCGCTCGGGATGGCCTGCCAGGTCGAGCCGTTGAAGTGCACGAGCGCGCCGGCCTCGCCGCTGGCCCAGACCTCGGTCTCGCCGCTGCCCCACACCGCCGACAGCCGCGGCCCCAGCGTCGTGTAGTAGCGCCGCCAGAGCTGGCCGTCGTAGTGCCAGATGGCGCCGGCGTTGGCGGTGAAGTCATGGCCGACCGCCCACACGTCCTTGGGGCCGCTGCCCCACAGGGCGCTCACCAGAAGGTTCGTGCCGATGGACACCGCCTGCCAGCCGGTGCCGTCGAAGTGCCACGCGGTGCCGCCGTAGCCGACCGCCCACACGTCGTTTTTCGCCGTGCCCCAGACCGCGTACAGCGACGCCGAGATGCTCGGGCCGGGCGCGGTCCAGGTCGCGCCGTCGAAGTGGAGGATGGTGCCCTCGTCGCCGACCGCCCACAGGTCGCTGCTGCTGCTGCCCCAGATGGCGCGCAGCCAGCGATCGGTGCCGGTGCTCAGGCGCTGCCAGAAGGTGCCTGTATAGTGGAGGACCGAGCCGTTCTCGCCCACCGCCCACACGTCGTCCGGGCCCTGGCCCCACAGCGCGTGCAGCCCGAGCGACAGGCCGCTCGGCAGGCCGGCCCAGCTGCGCCCGTCGTAGTGCAGGATCAGGCCCTGG
>DAOMZC010000952.1:0-2935 GCA_035437965.1 Pseudomonadota bacterium | reverse complement strand
CAGCTCCGGCAGGGCAAAGTCGGCCGCGGGCTTGCCGGCCGCCTGCCCGGCCTGCGCCGGAGCGGCCAGCCCGCTCGCGGCGACAAGGCCCAGCCCGACGACCGCCCGCCGCAGGCCGAGGCCAAGGCCGAGATTCACTGCGACCTCGCCGCGGCCCGCTCCTGCTCGACGTAGCTGCGCAGGGCGTCGACCGAGGTGATGCCGCTCGTACGCTTGCCGTTGATGAAGAAGCTCGGCGTGCCCTGCAGGTCCAGCTTCTCGCCGATCTTGCGCTCGCGGTCCACGCGCTGCTTGGCCGCCACCATGTCGGTCTTGAGCTGCTCGACGTTGAGGTTGAGCTCCGCCGCGTACTTGAGCAGGTCCGGCATGCGCAGCTTGTCCTGGTTGTCGAAGACCTTGTCGTGATAGGCCCAGAACTTGTTCTGCTTGCCCGCCGCCACGGTCGCCGCCGCCGCCAGCGCGGCGTTGGGGTGCGAGGCGATGGGAAAGTTCATGAACACCAGCTTCACGTCGGGGCTCTCGCTGATGATCTGCTTGAGCCACGGCTCCGCCATGCGGCAGTGCGGGCACTCGAAGTCGGAGAACTCGACGATGGTGATCGGCGCCTTGGGATCGCCGCGCACCGCCGCGCCGGTGGTGTCGATGTCGTAGGGCTTGTTGTTGAGGAAGCGGGCGCTGTACTTCTCTTCCGCCTCGCTCTCCAGGAAGCCGTCGCTGATCATCTTGTGCAGGTAGCGCGCGGCGATGCCCGACACCGTGCACTTGGGATCGGTCTGCAGCGACTTGAGCAGCGAGTGCGGCTTGCCGCACGCCGAGGGAAACTTCTCCAGCAGGCGCCGCAGGGTGTCGACCTCGGACGGCGTCATGCTCTTTACATCCAGGCCGCCGAGCTCCGTGGGGGCGGCCTTGGCCGGCTCGGGCCCCGCGACCGCTTGCGACTCTTCGAGCCCGAAGCCGAGCAGCGCCGCGCACAGCGCCGAGGCCGTCAAGCTGGGGATGACTAGGTACCCGGTTCTCCGCTTCATGTGGCTGTTCATGGTCTTTTTACCGTGCCGTTTTCTTCGCCCGCTGGTGCCGTCCGCCGCCTGCCGCGGCAGCCGGCGCGCCCGCAGCCGACTTTGAGCTGCTTGGACGACGCAGGTGCGTTTTTTATCATAGTTTAGGTTTGGCGCTCACCCAGGGGGCTGGCCCTCAAGGGCGCGCAAGATCGGGTTTTCATAGTCCGGCCGGCGGGCGAACACCCCGTCCAGGCCGCGGCCGCCGGTCTCGGGTCGCTTGACGTCGGCGAACACGCCCTTGGCGATCGCCGAGAACAGGCCCTCGCTCTGCACGCTGTGCAGGAGGTCGCGCGCCTCGCCGAGCACCTGCTGGGCGCGCGCGACCACCCGGCCGCTCGGGTTCCAGCGCAGCTCCTCGGACAGGTGCTGCGCCGCGGTGAACACGTAGTCGGCGCCCTTGAGGGCGGCGAAGCGATCCTGCAGAAGCGGCGTGTGGATCGACTCGGTCATCATGCCCAAAAGCTCGATCGTCTGCTCGGTCATCACCCCGACGAGGTCGAACAGCCCGTCGACGCGGTGCGACCAGAAGACATCGCCCGACTTGTGCTTGGTCGCCGGCATCCACTTTATCGGGTGCACCGGGAAGATCTGGCGCACCAGCTGCGCCTGCGCGACCTCCAGCAGGAACGAGTCGGGCAGCGACTTGTCGATCTCGAAGGCGTGGCCCAGGCCCGCCTGCTCCTTTACAAGGCCGGCGCGCAGCGCGAACGCTTCGTTTATAAACTGCGAGGCGAGGACGGTGTGCGCCGCCATCACCGCGTCGGCGGTGGTCAGGTAGTTGTCCTCGCCGGTGTTGATGATGATGCCGGCGCGGCTGATGATCCGTCGCGAGAAGTACTGATCGCACAGGGTGCGCCGCGGGTTGATGTCGCGGAACAGGATGCCGTACATCGCGTCGTTGAGCAGCATGTCGAGCCGCTCGATCGCCCCCAGGTAAGCGATCTCGGGCATGCACAGCCCCGACGAGTAGTTGACCTGCTGGAGATAGCGGCCCAGGCGCTCCTGCTCCTCATCCAGAGCCCGGCGGACGATGCGGAAGTTCTCCTGGGTCGCCCAGGTGCCGCCGTAGCCCTCGGTGGTGGCGCCGTAGGGGACGTAGTCGATGAGCGACTGCGCCGTCGAGCGGATGACGGCGATGACGTCCGCCCCCACCTGCGCCGCGGCGCGCGCCTGATCGGCGTCGTCGTAGATGTTGCCGGTGGCGACGATGACGTACTTGAGCGGCGGCCCGCCCCCGGGGCGCACTACATCGCCCTGCTGCGGCGGCCGGCCGGGTCCGAGCCCCAGGCGGTGCCAGGCCGCCAGGCGCTGGCGGCGGGCGTCATCGATGGCGGCGATGGCGGCGGCGGTCGGCGCGGCCAGGGCGCGGCGGGCGCCCTCACGCTGCTCGGCGGCAATGGCCGCCGCCGGGTTGGCCAGGCCGGGCGCGTCCCCGTAGGCGAGCTCCTCAGCCGCCTCCTGCAGGGTCATCCGCGGCGAGCGGGCCAGCGCCATGCCGAGGAACAGCGCCACCCCGTGGTCGAGCAGCCCCGCCGCCTTGTAGCGGTCGACGCAGAGGTTGACCAGCGGCGCTCCCTGATCGTCGGCTCCGTCGACCCCGTAGGAGCGCAGCACCGTCCGTTCGATCGACACCGTGCTGTGCGCATTAATAAACGACTGCACCTGACCAGCCACGGCCGCGGCCAGTTCCCGGCACTCGTCTACGACCCGCGGGTCAATGGGCAGAGGATACATGGATCGGAGCGTATGCCGCACCGCCGCCAGAATCAACCCCGGCCGCCAAGCTCGGGCGCCGCGCTCGGCGAGCCGGCTAAACTACGCCAAACGGAATACGAACCGGAGCGGGTCCTGTCACCTGCGGCACCCCGCCGCGCGCG
>DAOMZC010000951.1:0-2938 GCA_035437965.1 Pseudomonadota bacterium | reverse complement strand
CGATCCCGGTCGCGCCAACGCCCGCGGCCGACCCCGGCCCCACCGGCGACCCCGCCCCCAAAGCGCCCGCCGCCCCCGGCGGCCCGGGCCTTACCCCCACCGCCAGCGCCTAGCCGCGCAGCGCGGACCCGGCAAGCCGCGTCAGTCCCGCCGGGTCATCCCCAGCTCGTGCATGAGGAAGGCGTAGACGTCGGCGGCCTGCTCGATCGTCTTGCGCACCAGGTCGGCGCCCGCGTGGCCGGCGCCGCGCTCGACCCGCAAGAGGATCGGGCGGCCGCTGGTGGTGCGCTCCTGCAACAGCGCGGTCATCTTGCGCGCGTGCATCGGATCGACGCGGTCGTCGTGATCCGCCGAGAGCATGAGCACCGCCGGATAGGGGCGGCGGGCCACGTGGTGGTAGGGCGAGTAGGCGGCCAGCACGTGGAAGTCGGCCTCGTCGTCGGGGTTGCCGTACTCGGGGATCCAGGTCTGGCCGCTGCCGAACAGGTGGTAGCGCAGCATGTCGAGCAGCGGCACCGCGCACACCGCCGCGCGGAACAGCTCCGGGCGCTGGGTCAGCGCCGCGCCGACCAGCAGGCCGCCGTTGCTGCCGCCGCGGATCGCCAGGCACTCGGGGCGGGTGTGGCGGCGGGCGATGAGGTACTCGGCGGCGGCGATGAAATCGTCAAAGACGTTCTGCTTGCAGGCGAGCATGCCGGCGCGGTGCCACGCCTCGCCGTACTCGCCGCCGCCGCGGAGGTTGGGCACCGCGCACGCCCCGCCGTGCTCCAGGAAGGTGAGGAGCCCGGCGGAGAACTCGGGCAGGAGGCTGATGTTGAAGCCGCCGTAGCCGGTGAGGAGGAACGGGGTCTGGCCGTCGCGCACGCGGTCGCGGTGGCCGATGAGGAACATCGTCACGGGGGTGCCGTCGCGCGACGGGTAGACCACCTGCTCGACCCGGAACGGCGAGTCGGGCCCGGTGGCGATCGGCAGCCGCACCTGGGCCCACAGCTCGGCGGCGTCGCCGCGCACCGAGCTGCGGAAGATCTGCGGCGGCTGGGTGAACGAGGTGAAGTGGTAGTAGAACTCGTCGTCCTCGGGGTTGCCGATGAAGCCGTAGCTCTGGCCGAGGCCGGGCAGGGGGACCTGGCGGCGCAGCTCGCCGGTCAGCTCGTACAGAAGAAGGACGCTGTGGGCGCGGTGCAGCGCGTGCACCCCGAGCGCCCCGCCGACCAGGGTCACGTCGGTGATCACGAACTCCTGGGCGGCCGCCGGCGCGTCTGGACTGGTGGCATCGTCAGTCGGCGCGCTCAGCCCGCCGGGCTCGGGCCCGAGCAGCGGCCGCCAGCTCGCCCGCCCCGGATCCCGGGGGTCGGCGACGAAGACCTGGCCGCGCGGCGCGTCCTCGTTGGTGAAGATGTAGAAGCGATCCTGCCAGGCGGTGACCTGGTAGCGGGCGGCGACGCCCACCCGCAGCGGCTGGAAGGCGGCGCGCAGGGCCGCGGGGGAGCCGCCCCAGGGCAGCCGGGACAGCGCGTGCAGGTCGCAGAAGTAGACGTCGCAGGCGCTCCAGCCGTGCTGCAGGTACAGGAACAGGTAGCGGCCGTCGCGCGACAGCTCCGGCTGCAGGAAGACGCGCGCCGAGCCGGTGCACGGGTAGACCAGCACATCGGCGCTGGCGTCGGTGCCCAGGCGGTGCAGGCGGATCTCGGCGAAGCCGGGGCGCTCGGCCTCGGACAGCGGGAGGCCGGCGACGGTCCGGTGGACGCCGACCGCGCAGGCGCTGGCCTCGGCGTTCTCGGCGACGGCGGCGTTCTCGGCGACGGCCTCGGACTCGGCGACCGCCGCGGCTTCGGCGACCTCGGCGACCGCGCCGGGGGTCGCGCCGCGGGAGCCGTCGACGGCCGCCGGCAGGTACGTGTAGTAGAAGGCGCTGCCGTCGGGAGTGAAGCTCGGGTGGGCGTACTTGGCGCCCGGGATCACCTCGGTCGGGCGGGGGCGGCCGGGGGGCAGCGCGGCATCGACGTCGATCACCCGCAGCGTCGCCTCGTCGCTGTTGTTGAGGCGCTCGGCATAGACCACGACCTTGCCGTCGGGGCTCGGCTGCCAGACGCCCACCGCCAGCGAGCCGTCCGGGCTGAGCAGGTTGGGGTCGAGCAGCACCCGCTCGGCGCCGTCGCGCTCGTCGCGGACGTAGAGGACCGCCTTCTCCTTGTCGGCGTGGGTGCGGCTGTAGAAGTAGCGGCTGCCGTAGCGCCGGGGCGCCGAGATCGCGTCGACGTAAAATAACGAGCGCAGCCGCTGCGCGAGCGCCTCGCGTCCGGGGAGCGCGCCCAGCCGCTGGCGGGCCTCTTGGTCCTGCGCGGCGACGAACTCCTGGACCCGCGGGTCGCTCTCGTCCTCCAGCCAGCGGTACGGATCGGCGACCGGGACGCCGAACTGCAGCTGCACGCCCGGCGCAGCGGAGTCACCGGGCGTAGCGGGCAGCTCTGGTTGAAGACGCATGCACCTTTTTACCACGGGCCACGGTCCGCCGCCGAGAGCCGGCATGGTAGCTGTGGTAGAGTCTGCCAAGATGATGCGCAGCCTACGTTCACCCCTGTGCGGGGTGGTCCTATTTTCGCTGGCTTGCAAGCAGCCGCCGCCCGCGCCCGGCCCGGCCGCCGCCCCCGCAGCGCAGGTCGATGCGGCGGTCCCCGCGGCGGCCGTCGATCCGGCGCAGGAGAGCGTCCTCATCAGTGGCCAGCACGATACCCTGAGCGCCGCCCGCCTGGGCCTTGAGGCCGCGCTCAAGCTGCCGGTCGACCTGCCGCTGCCTTTCCCGCGCGTCGAGCACCACGCCGATGGGTTCCGGGTCGTCCTGGCGCGCGGCCGGGCCGGTGAGCTCGCGCCGCTCGCGGCGGCGCTGCAGGCGGCGGGGCAGCGCGCCACGGTGACGCCGGCGGGGCAGGCCGGCGGC
>DAOMZC010000950.1:0-2941 GCA_035437965.1 Pseudomonadota bacterium | reverse complement strand
GCTCTGCGCGCCGGTGGCGGTGACCACCACCACGCCGCTGCCGGTGCGGACGCGCGAGCCGGCGAAGACCTCGTTTCGGCGCTGCGCGAGCGTGAGCGCGGCGGCGGTCAGCACGGTCGCCGACTTCTCGACCGGCAGCGACTCGCCGGTAAGCAGGGACTCATCGACCGCGCACGCCCCCGCGACCAGCCGCGCGTCGGCCGGCACGCGGTCGCCGGGCTGCAGCAGCACTACATCGCCGGGTACGAGCTCGCTCGCCGGCAGCTCGACCTTCTGGCCGGCGCGACGGACCCGGGCGCGCGGCGAGCTGAGCGACCGCAGCGATGCCAGGTCGCGCTCGGCTCGGAAATCCATGAGCAGCCCGACCGTGACGTTGAGGACAAGGGCAACGACGATGGCCGCCGCATCACCGCGCTCGCCCAGCACCAGCGACAGCACGACCGCGCCCAGCAGCACCAGCACGATGAAGTTCTTGGCCTGACGGCCGAGCAGTGCCCACAGCGAAGGCCGCGGCGCCTCGGGCAGCGCATTTTTGCCGTGGCGGGCCTGCCGCTCCCGCACCTGCACCGGGCTCAGTCCCTGCTCCAGCTCAACGCCCAGCTGCTCCGCGGTCTGCGCGGAGGACAGCTGATACCAGATGTGAGTGGTCTCTGCCCGCAAAGCCTGCCGTCCTTTGGTCTCTCACCGCAGTAACTGCGCCGCGCCGCACGGCCGCGGCGGGTCCGGATGACGCGCCGGGAATCAGTCCGGAGCGACTCCGGAGCCGGACCAGGAGGGGATGAGGACCGCCGCCCCTTCAATCCGGCCGTGGCGCAGATCGTCCAGCGCCTGATTCGCCTGCGCCAGCGGATAGGGAATCGCGCGTGTGCGGACCGGGACCTGCGGTGCCAGGGCAAGGAACTCCTCAGCGTCCGGCCGCGTCAGGTTGGCGACCGAGCGAATCACCCGCTCGGACCACAGATCGGCGTAAGGGAAGCTGGGGATGTCGCTCATGTGAATTCCCGCGCACACCACGGTGCCGCCCTTGACCAGCGTGCGGAGCGCCGCCGGCACCAGGGCGCCGACGGGGGCAAAGATGAGCGCGGCGTCCAGCGGCTCGGGAGGAGCGGTCTGGGAGTCGCCGGCCCACCGCGCACCGAGCTCTCGCGCGAAGCGGGCGGCGGCGTCGTCGCCGGGCCGGGTGAAGGCATAGATCTGCTGGCCGCGATAGCGCGCCACCTGGGCGGTAATGTGCGCCGCGGCGCCGAAGCCATAAAGCCCGATGCGCGCCGCGGGTCCGGCCAGCCGCAGCGCCCGATAACCAATCAGTCCGGCGCACAAAAGCGGCGCCGCCGCGAGATCCGAATAGCCGGCAGGAATCGGGAAGCAGAAGCGCTCGTCCGCCACCGTGAGCTCGGCAAAGCCGCCATCGAGCTCATAGCCGGTAAAGCGCGCCTCATCGCAGAGGTTCTCGCGTCCCGACCGGCAGTAGCTGCACGCGCCGCAGGTCCAGCCGAGCCACGGCACCCCCACGCGGTCCCCGACCGCGAAGCGCTGCACCTGCGCGCCGGTGGCAACCACGCGGCCGACGATCTCGTGTCCCGGCACGAGCTGTGGCTTGGGCGCGGCCAGCTCGCCATCGACTATGTGCAGATCGGTTCGACAGACTGCGCAGGCGGTGACGCGCAACAGGACCTGCGTCGGTCCGGGTCGCGGCGGCGCGAGCTCGGTATGGGCCAGCGGCTTTCCGGGTGCGGTAAAAACCATGGCTTCCATCTGCTCATGCACCTTTCACAGCGGGAGCGGCTGCAAACGATCTGTCCTGGGAATATCACCAGGTGACAACTTCCTGCTCACGACCTGGATGTGCAAGCAACGCGCCAGAACGTACGCTGGCAGCCTGCGCGCTCGCGAAGTCCGTACTTACTTTAGACCTTATAACACCGCCAACGCGCCAGTCAAAACTTGACCCGGCTCATCTCGGCGCTTAGAAACTCGGGAGCCAGGTGGGCGTAGACCATTGTGTGTTTAAGGTCGCTGTGGCCAAGAATCTGCTGCAGCGCGGCGAGGCTCCCACCCTGCATGATGTAGTGGCTTGCGAAGGTGTGGCGCAGCGCGTGAAAGGGGTGGCAGAGCGGACGACAGCCGGCCATAAGGAGGAGCCGCGGCAGGCCCGCCATGCACGCCGCGCCGCGCGCCATCCCCCACACTCCGCTGCGCGAGCGGCGCGGGAAGATGACTCCTTCGGGAGTCTTGGGACACTCCTTCTGCCACGCGGCAAGGATGGGCACGACCTCGGCGGGAAGGCGGAGGTGCCGCGGGCGGCCCGACTTGGGCGTCGTGGCGAAGCTGCGCGCGATGGTGAGCCGGCCGGAGCTGAGCTCGACGTCCGTCCACCGCAGGCCCAGGAGCTCACCCTTGCGCAGGCCGGTGCGCACAGCGAGGTGCACCGCGGCGCGCAGGCCGCGGCTTGTCACCGTTCCCGCTGCCCCAAGACTGTCGGCGGTGGCGAGCAGGCTCCGCACTTCCTCCGCGCTCAAGAACGAAGCCGCTGCCGACCGGCGCGGCAGCTCCACGCGCGCGAACGGATTGTGCGCAACGAGCCCCTGACGCACCGCCCAGCCAAAGACGACCTTGCAGTAGGTGAGGCTCAGTCCCACGGTACCCGGCGCCCACCGCCGCTGCAGCGCCGCCCGCAGTCGGCTCACCTCGGCGTCGCCGATGGCGTCGCTGCGCAGCGCGCCAAGGACCGGCAGGACGCGGCGCAGCGCCACCCCGGCCCGCTGGCGGTACCTGGCGAGGTCTTTGATCCGGGGCCGGGTGTACTCGCCCAGGAAGCGCTCGATCAGCGCGCCGGCGGTCGGGCGGTGAGCGGCGGGCGCCGGGATGCCGATGACGCCGCGCGCCACTCGGCTCTCGACCTCAAGGAGGTAGCGCCGCGCCAGCTCGCGGGTCGGCTGGT
>DAOMZC010000949.1:0-2943 GCA_035437965.1 Pseudomonadota bacterium | reverse complement strand
AGCGGCCGGAGCAGCCGGAGCGGCGGCCGCGCGCGGCTTCGCGTGCGCCGGCCGCGGAGTTCCAATAAGGCAGAGCGCACAGAGAGAAAACAGAAAAATATTTTTCATCCATCCACCTTGTGAAGACTCAGATTCGGCTCCGCGCCCAGGCCGGTAAGGCACGGGCGCGGGTAAACCCCCATCATATAACGGGAGCCGGGCGCGTCACAAGCCCGCTCGTGACGACGAGCAATGGCGAATTTTCCGCCGAGCCGCGGCGGCGCGAAGGACAGTGGAGGTAGAGGTGGGAGAGGTGGGAGAGTCCGGAGCAGCGCCGGGCGCTCCATGGAGTCTTAGGGAGTCTTAGGGAGTCTTAGGGAGTTTTAGGGAGTCTTAGGGAGTCTTAGGAAGTCTTAGGAAGTCTTAGGGAGTCTTAGGGAGTCTTAGGGAGTCTTAAGGACTCTTTAGGGCGTTTGCGCCTGGAGCGCCGCGAGGAGCTTGAGGATGCTCTGCTTGGCGTCGCCATAGAGCATGAGGGTGTTGTCGTTATAGCACAGCGGGTTATCGACACCGGCATACCCCGCGCTCTGGCCGCGCTTGAGCATCACGACCTTGGCCGCCTTCCAGACCTCAAGCACCGGCATGCCGTAGATGGGGCTCTGCGGGTCGGTAAGGGCGCTTGGGTTTACGATGTCGTTGGCGCCGATCACAAGGACCATGTCGGTCTTGCCGAAGTCCTCGTTGATCTCTTCCATCTCTTTTACGATCTCGTAGGAGACATTGGCCTCGGCCAATAGGACGTTCATGTGGCCGGGCAGCCGCCCCGCCACCGGGTGGATCGCGTAGCGGACGTTGACCCCGCGCTCGGCGAGCAGGGTGGAGATCTCCTTCACCGGGTGCTGCGCCTGCGCCACCGCCATGCCGTAGCCCGGGACAATGATCACGCTCTTGGCGTGCTGCAGGAGCTCGGCGGTGCCGGGGACCTGGGTCTCGTTTACCTTCTGCGGCGGGCCGGTGGAGGCCGCGGCGGCGGCGGGAGCCTCGCCGAAGCCGCCGAACACGACGTTCCAGATCGAGCGGTTCATCGCCCGGCACATGATGTAGCTGAGGATCGCGCCGCTGGAGCCGACCAGGGCCCCGGTGATGATCAGCAGATCGTTTGACAGCATGAAGCCGGCCGCCGAAGCGGTCCACCCGGAGTAGCTGTTGAGCAGCGACACCACCACCGGCATATCGCCGCCGCCGATCGCCAGGACCAGCTGCGCCCCGAGGACGCAGGCGATCGCGGTGAGCCCCAATAGGTAGGGCACGCCCTCGCCGCCGCCGGCGCGGATGCCCAGCACGGCGAGCGCCACCGCGATCAGCACGAGCAGGCCGCTCGTCAGGTGGCGCCCCGGCCACAGGAGCGGCCGGCTGCCGATCGAGCCGCGCAGCTTGAGGAACGCGATGATCGAGCCGGTGAACGTCACCGCGCCGATGAACACGCCGACATAGATCTCGATCTGGTGCGCCAGATCCTGCTCGCCCTGCCCGGACAGCGCCGAGCCGACGCCGACCAGCACCGCCGCCGCGCCGACGAAGCTGTGCAGCACCGCGACAAGCTCGGGCATCGCCGTCATCGGCACCCGCGCCGCCAGCCCCTGACCGATCGCGGCGCCGATCACCAGCGCGCCGATGAGCAGGCCGAGCGTCGTCGGCGCGGTGGCGCCGGTGAGCTGCGCGGCTCCCGGCTCGCTGCCGGTAGACAAGAGCAGCCCGAGCGCGGTGATGAGCGTGGCCAGGAGCATGCCCAGGGCCCCGAGCAGGTTGCCGCGGCGCGCGCTCGCCTGCGTCGACAGGCCGCGCAAGCTGAGGACGAAGAGGACCCCGGCCAGGATGTAGGAGAGGCTGCTGATACTGCTGCGCATCGTTGTCGTTCCTCCGCCCTTACTTCCTGAACATCCGCAGCATGCGCTGCGTGACCAGGAAGCCACCGGCCACGTTGATCGTCGACAGCAGCACCGCCACCGCCCCCAGCACGGTGGCCGCGCTCACCTCGGCGCCGCGGCCGAGCAAGAGACCGCCGATGAGGATGATGCCGCTGATGGCGTTGGTGACGCTCATGAGCGGCGTATGCAGCGCCGGCGTGACGTTCCACACCACGTGCCAGCCGACGATGCACGCGAGCAGAAAGACAGTGAAGTGCTGCAGGAACTGCGGCGGCGCGTAAAGCCCGATGGGCAGGAGGATGAGCGCCGCGAAGAGCAGGCCCAGGCGCAGCGGCCACGGGCGCTCCGGGCGGGTCGACATCGCCGAGGGCCGCGGCGGCTCCTTACGCGGCTCGGGAGCGCCCGAGCGCAGCACCGGGCGCGGCGGCGGCCAGGTCAGCTTGCCGGCGTCGAGCACCATCATGTTGCGCAGGACCTCGTCCTCGCGATCGAGGGTGAAGCCGCCGTCCTTTATCAGATCCTTGAGCAGGTTGAGCAGGGTGCCGGCGTAAAGCTCGCTCGACTGGCGCGCCATCTGGCTCGTCAGGTCGGTCTGGCCGATGATCTTGACGCCGAACTTCTCGACGATGCGATCGCGCTCGGTGAGCGCGCAGTTGCCGCCCTGCTCGGCCGCCAGATCGACGATCACCGAGCCGCGCGCCATGCCGACCACAGCGCCCGAGGTGATGAGCTTGGGCGCCGCGGTGCCCGGAATGAGCGCCGTCGTGATGACGATGTCCGAGGTCGCGCAGTGGGTGGCGATGAGCGCCTGCTCCGCCGCCAGGTAGGCCTCGCTCATCTGCTTGGCGTAGCCGCCCTCGCCCTCGCCCGACTCGTTGAAGTGGAACTCGATGAACTGCGCGCCGAGCGACTCGACCTGCTCGCGCACCGCCGGCCGGGTGTCGAACGCCCACACCACCGCGCCGAGCGAGCGCGCCGCCGCCACCGCCGCCAGCCCGGCGACGCCGGCGCCGATCACCAGCACCTGCGCGGGCTT
>DAOMZC010000948.1:0-2949 GCA_035437965.1 Pseudomonadota bacterium | reverse complement strand
GCCGGCGCCCCGGAAGCCGCCGTCGGAGCCGCGCTGGTCGCCGGCGCCCCGGAAGCCGCCGTCGGAGTCGCGTTGGTCGCCGGCGTCCCGGAAGCCGCCGTCGGCACCGCGACCGCCCCAGGGGCTGAAGTCGCCGAAGCGCTCGCCGAGGCCGCGGAATTCGTCGAGGTCACCGAGGTAGCAGCAGGCTCCTTGCCGGCCGGTGGAGTTACCGCCGGCGCGGGCGCAGCGGCCGGGCCGCGGGGCTCACTCGCGCGGGCCCCCGCCTTGGTCGCCGGCTCCTCGTCGCCGCCGGACTCGCCGACGATGGTGTCGACCTGGAAGCTGACGTGGCGCAGCTGGCCCTGCTCGACGAGCTGGATGAACTGATCGAAGCTGACGCGGTTCTCGTTGAGGGCCATGAGCCTGGGCAGTCCGACAAGGACCATCAGGATCAAGAGCACCATCCACAGCCGGGGTGGCGAGGGGCCCTCGGCGCCCGGGCCGCCGGCACCTTGGCCGCCGCTGGCTGGCTTGCCGGCACCCTTGTTGGCGTTGGCTCCGCCGCGCGGGGAGCCGGGGCCGCCGGCTCGACTGGATGGGCCCGAGCTCCCCGCCTTGACAGGCCGCTCCGGCTCGGTGGTCTTGAGAGTCATGTAGGGCTCCTGTGTCCCAAAGGCCCGGTCGGTCGGCTTATCCTGGCTCATCTTGGTCCATCTCCGGCGGGCGCTTGCGGGCGCTGTGGTTTCGGGGCACATCCCACAACATATCCCCCAACATATGCACTGATAAAAAGCCCGCCACGTCTTCCTGCGCCAAGCCGCGGGCCGGGTCGGCGCGGGCCGGGTCGGCGCGGGCCGGGTCGGCGCGGGCCGGGTCGGCGGATATCCGAGGGGCCCGCGCTCGACGGGCCAGCGCCAAGGACCCGCTAAAAAGGTCGGCCTCCAGGTCGCTTCCAGGTGCCTCAAGGTCCACTTCCAGGCGCCATTTGAACGTTGATCATCGTGCTGCTAAGTTCGCTTTAGGTAGGCGCAAGTAGGAACTGTGCGACGGTGCGTTTTGCGCTTCGCTCGTCCCCAGACAAGGTATAGTGATAGCTCGTATGTCCAGTAAGATCCCCGTATCAGACCGGATCGCAGTCGAGATCCTCCACTGGTTTCCCAAGCAGGCCTTCTCTCGCGGGATGGGCTGGGCGTCCAGGCTGCCGCTGCCGCGGCCCTTGCGCGATCCGATCTATCGCAGCTTCGCGTGGCGTTTCGGCGTGGACCTGACCGAGCTCGATCGACCGCTCAGCGAATTCGGGCGTTTCGACGAGTTCTTCTGCCGGCCGCTACCCGACGGTGCGCGGCCGATTGCCGAGGCGGCGGACGCCCTCATCTCGCCGTGCGACGGCGTGCTGTCGGGCTACGGCGTGGCCACCGGCGGCATGTGCCTGCACGCCAAGGGGCAGGAGTACACAGTTGCCGGTCTCCTCGCCGACGAGGCGATGGCCCAGCGGTTCCTGGGCGGCCAGTTCGCCACAATCTATCTGGCGCCGCACAACTACCACCGCGTGCACAGCCCGCTGTCCGGCGACGTCATCGGCTACCGCCACATCCCGGGGGCGCGCTATCCGGTAAATCCTCTCTCGGTGCGGACGGTGCCGCGCCTGTTCATGCGCAACGAGCGCTTCTGCACCTACCTGCGCAGCGGCTGTGGGGACGTGGCGCTGGTCATGGTCGCGGCTACCGGTGTGGGCCATATCACGGTAAACTATGAGCCGCAGCTGGCCACCCCGGCGGGGGGTCCGGATCGGGGGGCCTGCTCGTATGAGCGCGGCCAGGAGAAGCCGCTACAAAGAGGGGAAGAACTCGGGATGTTCCACCTAGGCTCGACGGTGATCCTCTTGTTTGAGCCCGGGCGGGCGCGCATCGAGCTGCCGATTGGGACGCCGGTGCGCCTGGGGCAGCAGATCGGCCAGGTAACCCTAAAGAATCAGGGTCCGTCATCTTGAGCAAGCGACAACGCTTACAGGGCGATGAGTTGTTGTTCAGCCAGAGCGAGCTGGCGGAGCTGGACGCGGAGCTCGCTCCGCAGCCCGAGGACGTAGCCTCGACGACCAGCCAGCGGTCGCCGGCGCGCGTCCAGCCGGCCTCGGTCGACGAGCTGGTAGATACGGCGTTCTCCGACGAGGAGACGGCAGAGAAGAAGCCCGCGCTGTCCTCGGACCCCGACCTCGGGGCCGGCTTTGACGGCTTTGTCGAGGCCGAGCCGGCCTACACCGAAGAGCTCATGGCGGTGATGGCGCAGCAGGAGCCAATCTCATCGGTGGCAGCGCCGCCGCTGAGCGGCCGGGCGGGCGGCGCCAAGCTGGCGGTGGGCGAGATCGCCGGGGCGCGGCGCGCCAACCAGCCCGAGATGGCGGCGCCCTTGCCGTCGGTGATCTTCGACGACTCGCCCTTCCTCCCCGAGGACCAGAGCCCGAACGACGACTCCGGGGTGATCGCGCCGCAGCTGGCGGCGCTTGCGGCGGCCATCGACTCGCGCGGGGCCGGCCAGTTCGTGACCAGCGAGACCGTGCTCAGCTCGTCGCCGCCGCCGAACAACAACAACCTGGCGGTCGAGGTGGGCACCGAAGGCGGCGGCAGCCTGCGCAATGTGCAGGCGACCGCGATCGCCGCCCTGGCGCACGCGGTCCAGTCGCCGGCGCCGCTGACCCCGCGCGACGCTCCCGACGACGAGCACGAGCCCGATGTGACCGTCGAGCACGAGCCGGAGCCGGAGCCGGAGCTGGCCGAGCGGCTGAGCTCATCGAGCACCCCGGTCGTCGCCCTGGATGACAACGATTTCAACCTGCTCGAGGACTCCGAAGAGCGGCTGGTGGCCGCCGCGGCCCCGGCGCCGCCCGCCGACGCCGAGTCCGAAGCCGAGCTGGCCCCCGCCGAGACCGTCCATACCGAAGCCGACAATCTCGGCAGCGGTGACGCAGCC
>DAOMZC010000947.1:0-2949 GCA_035437965.1 Pseudomonadota bacterium | reverse complement strand
CGACCAGGCGCGGGTAGGTGCGGTAGCGCGGCAGGTTCTCGGCGACGGTGCGCCCCATCTGCTGGAGCACCGGGGTCGAGCCGGTAAAGTGCACCCCCGCCAGGTCCGGGTGGGTGAGCGCCACCGCGCTGATCTCGGCCGACGGCCCGCTGAGGAGGTTGATGACCCCCGGCGGCAGGCCCGCCTCAAGCAGGAGCTCCATGATGACGTGCGAGGACAGCATCGAGGTCGCCGCCGGCTTCCACAGCACGGTGTTGCCGAGCAGCGCCGGCGCCGTCGGCAGGTTGCCGGCGATGCTGGTGAAGTTGAACGGGGTGACGGCGTAGACGAATCCCTCCAGCGGCCGCAGGTCGACCTGATTCCAGGTCTGCCCCGGGCTCATCGGCTGCTCGCTGTCGAGCAGCCGGCGCAGGAAGTAGACGTTCCAGCGCCAGAAGTCGGCAAGCTCGCAGGCGGCATCGATCTCGGCCTGGTAGCAGGTCTTGGACTGCCCGAGCATGGTCGCCGCGTTGAGCCGCATCCGCCACGGCCCCGACAGGAGCTCGGCGGCCTTGATGAACACCGCCGCCCGCTGCTCCCACGGCAGCTGGGCCCAGTCGTGCGCCGCCGCCGACGCCGCCGCGATCGCCTCGCTTACGTGCTGGGCGCCGCCGGCGTGGGTGTGGCCGAGGATGTGGTGGTGGCGATGCGGCGAGGTGATCGGCACCAGGTGGCCGGTGTGCACGCGGCGACCGCCGATATAAAGCGGGACCTCCGCCTGCTGCGCCGCCATCTCGGCGAGCGCCGCCTTGAGCGCGGCGCGCTCCGGGCTGCGCGGCAGGTAGCCAAATACAGGTTCGTTCTTGGGTTCAGGGTAGCGAGCGATGAGATCGAGCATGGTCCTTAGCGTCGTAGCATAAAACCGCGCCCGCGCGCGCCACGAAAACGCCGCCGGCGAGGCGCGCGTCTTGCGTCTACGTCTTCAGGAAGGACCAAGGGGAGCGAAAGGGGGCTGCTAGCGGGGGATGCGGAACAGCTTGGGATCGAGCTTCTCGTCGAGGGTCGCCGACTCGACGTCGATCACCACCCGGTAGTTCAAGGCAGTGTTTTCGATCTCCATGTGGGTCGGGACCGACTGGCCCTGCACCTCTTTAAACTGCATGCAGCGCACGGTGCGCTCGGTCTCGACGATGCGCAGCTCGCCCTCTTTGAGGCCGATGTTCTTCACCCGCGAGGGCAGCCGCGGCTCAAGATCGTAGGCGGCCGACAGGTCGTTGCCGATCGACAACAGGACCTTCTGCTGCAGGCTGCTGCTGGCGCCGGCCAGGCTCTGCACGACCTTGACCTCGCCGCCGACCTTGACGATGTCGAACAGCTGGATGTCCCCCGGCCCGAGCGCCTGCAGGCGGAAGCGGTCCGGACGCTCGACGGCGAGCATGCCGCGCACGTCGTTCTGCTCGCGGCCGTCGCCGATCGCCGCGTCGATGTGCACCCGGTGGACCGCCCGCATCGTCCCCCAGCGCGCCTCGGCGACCGGCTGCACGGTGGGGCCCTTGATGATGATGGGCTTGAACTTGGGCTCGCAGCCGAGGTTCACCACCCCCAGAAGGAGCGGCGCGCCCAGGTAGATCCCGGCGAGCAGGCGCGCCCCCAGGGTGAGGCGATCGCGCGGGCTCGGCTTATCGGCTGCGTGGGGAGCGGGCGGGGAGATCGGCGTGCGCATCTGAAGGGGCCTCCATCGTCGGGGCAAACAAGCTTAAGGGGAGCCGGCGGCGCGCCACCACGGCGAACCGATCACCAGGCGGATCACGCGCAGCGTGTCCTCCCAGTTGCGGAAGTGACTCTTGTGCACGGCCGTCCCCGGGGCGGGACCGGCTTCCGTGCCGGGGGCTGAGCCAGTCATCGCGGGGGCCGCGTCAGGTCCGGGTCCGTGGTCATGACCTTGGCCATGTCCATGGTAAATCGTCTGAATCGGCACCTCGCACAGCGGCACCCCGAGCTTGGCCGCCCACAGCACGAGCTCGGTCTCGGTGTCAAAGTGGCGGGTGCGCAGCGGCGCGGTGAGCAGGCGCCGCGGGTACAGCCGGAACCCCGACTGGGTGTCGCGGTGGGGACGACGGGCAAAGCGCGAGATGAAGAACGTCGAGATCTGGTTGCCGATCCGGCTGCGGCGGGGCATCACCGCCGGATCGAAGCTGCGCACCCCGATCACCAGGCTGCCCGGGGTGGCGGCCGCCGCCGCGAGGAGCTTTGCCGCCTCGGCCGGATCGTGCTGCCCGTCGGCGTCCAGGGTCAGCACGGCCTGCGCCCCGCGCTGCACGGCGTAGGCGAAGCCGGTCTGCAGCGCCGCCCCCTTGCCGCGATTTCCCGGGTGGCGGAGCACGATCGCGCCCGCCGCCTCTGCCGCGGCGCCGGTCTGATCGGTGCTGCCGTCGTCGACAACGAGCACCGGGGCGAGGTGGCGCCGCGCCTGCTCGACGACCGCGGCGATGGTGGCCTGGGCGTTATACGCCGGGATGAGCGTCCACAGGGCAGCCGGGGAGGCGTGCGAATTCATTTGCGAGGTCTCCAGGATATCACGCTCGGGTCACCGCGAAAAGCAGCCGGCCGCTTGCGACCTCCCGAGGCTGGGCTTGGCTCGAATCGGCGCCCGCGGGGGCCGCCGCGACCGTGGCGCGCACCGCGAAGGCGATCACCTGACCGAGCATCTCGCGCTGCGCGACTTCAAGCGCAAGCGTCTCGCCGACATAGACGAAAGCCGGGAACTTGAAGTCGCGGATGGCCACCAAGTAGCCGTGATGCTGCTGCGGAAGCGCGGGCCCGGCCTCGGGCCCGGCCTCGGGCCGGGCGGCGAAGGCCAGCGAGTTGAAGCAGGCCGCCGCCTGGCACAGCGCCTCGATGAGCAGGGTGCAAGGGAAGACCAGCCCGGCCGGCGCCGCGGGATCGGAAAGAAAATGCGCCGGCGGCTGC
>DAOMZC010000946.1:0-2953 GCA_035437965.1 Pseudomonadota bacterium | reverse complement strand
CTGCTTCTTGCTCGCCGCCGACAGGAACAGGTGGCCGATCATGCAGCTGGCGGCGATCGCCAGGCCGAGCCAGGTGTTGTTCATCGCCTCGGCGATGCGCGTCGCCAGGATCTGGCTGCGCTGGTCCGCCGCCGCCTTGCCGATCGCGGCAAAGCCGCCGATAAGGCCGTTGATCGTTCCCAAAAGGCCAATGAGGGTCGCGATGTTGGCCAGCGACCACAGCACCGCGATGCGCTTCTTCAGCTCGGGCGCCGCGTCGGTGAGCGCCTCCTCGATCGCCGTCGACACCGCGGCCTCGCCCTTGGGGATGCGCGACAGGCCGGCGCGCGCGACCAGCGCCACCGGGGCGTCGGTGCCCTGGCACAGGCGCTGCGCCCGCTCGAGCTGCCCCGCGGTCACGAGCTTGCGGATCTGCTCCAGGAACGCCCGCGCGTTGACCGCCCCCTTGCCGAGGAAAAACAGCGCCCGGTCGACGATGAGGGTGATGGCTAGGACCGAGCACAGCAGGTTCACGTACATGAAGAACCCGCCCTGCTCGAAGAACTCTTTCAACTGCTGCATCCGCTTGGCTCCCTAAAGGCTTTCCGGCAGGTCCAGGTCCAGTCCTGGTCTGGAGGGGACGACGCCCCGCATCATCCCTCGCTGATTGGCGTCAACTTGTCTAAATACTGCGGCCGGCGCGCCGCTGCCAGCCGACCTCAGGTCAAAAGCGGCCCTATGACCAGCACGTCGCCCTGGTAATTGCCCAGGTTGATGTCGCCGATCGGCGGCCGGTCGAAAAGCTCGTCCATGAACTCGATGGCGGCGATCTCTTCGATGTGCTTGCGCAGCTGGTCCTCGCTGCGGACCTTCCTGAAAAGGTAGTGCACCGTGGCCGGCCGCGGCGTCGTGGTGTCCGGCGGCAGGCTGGGATCGCTGGCGGTCAGCCCGTCAAGGGCCGGCTCGCCGAGCGAGAACAGCGCCGCATCCTCCACCCGCCAGGCCGCATACTGGACCTTCTGGCCTTCGCCCTCGCGTGAGACGACCTTGTAGTACCGAGTCGGAAGGGTGCCATCAGACATCGAGTTCCTCCAGCGGGCGCGAATCGGCAGGCGCGTCTGGCCAAGGCCCAGGCCGAAATAGTTAATTTACAAAGGACGGTCCCTATTATGCCGGGGCAAGCCCGCGGCGGCGACTGCAAAAATGCCAGGTGAGGTAGTAGTAGATGAAGTAGCTGGCGGCAAACTTGCGCGGGCCGGCGGCGGCGGCGGTTAGTCACGGTGCAGACGGCAAATTGGGGATGCCGCGGTAGAGGCGTTTTGCTATGCTCGCGTGACGCTCGGACGCGCTCGGCAGCCTCGACCGGAGTCGACTTTGATGGCATGGCCGGGCCGTAACCGTGTCCGACAGCAAGCGCAGACGAGCAAGAACCTCCCAGGCCCGGCAGGGCCCGGCAACGGCCCGGCAACGACCCGGCGTTAAAGCCGGGTAAAAGCCGGGGTTAAAGAAAGATCATCAGCGATGCCACGAATGTCCTACCGCGAGGCCCTCAACCAGGCGATGTCCGAAGAGATGGAGCGCGACCCGTCGATCTTCCTCATGGGGGAGGAGGTCGGCCACTACCAGGGCGCCTACAAGGTGTCGCAGGGAATGCTGCAGCGCTTCGGCGAGAAGCGCATCGTCGACACCCCGATCGCCGAGTGCGGCTTCGTCGGCATCGGCGTCGGCGCCGCCATGGTCGGCCTGCGGCCGATCATCGAGCTCATGACGTTCAACTTCTCGCTCGTCGCCATCGACCAGATCATCAATAACGCCGCCAAGGTGCGCCAGATGTCGGGCGGGCAGTTCAAGTGCCCGATCGTCATCCGCGGGGCCGGCGGGGCCGCCCACCAGCTGGCGGCGCAGCACTCGAACTCGTTCGAGGCGATGTACTGCAACACCCCGGGGCTCAAGGTGGTCATGCCGGCGACGCCGGCCGATGCCAAGGGGCTGCTCAAGTCGGCGATCCGCGACGACGATCCGGTGATATTCATCGAGGGCGAGCTGCTCTACGGCGAGCAGGGCGAGGTCCCCGAGGGCGAGCACCTGGTGCCGATCGGCAAGGGCGACATCAAGCGCGCCGGCACCGACTGCACCATCGTCGCCTACTCGAAGATGGTGGGCCTGGCCCAGGAGGCGGCCAAGGCGCTGGAGAAAGAGGGCATCTCGGTGGAGATCGTCGACCCGCGCACGCTGCGGCCGCTCGACGATGAGCTCATCTTCAAGTCGGTGCGCAAGACCAACCGCTGCGTCATCCTGCAGGAGGCCTCGCCGCACTCCAGCTTCGGCGGCGAGATCGCGATCCGCGTCCAGAAGCACTGCTTTGACGACCTGGACGCGCCGATCGAGCGCGTGGCCGCCGAGGACGTGCCAGTGCCCTACGCGCTGAACCTGGAGGCGATCGTGCTGCCGGATGTGGCGCGGGTGGTGGCGGCGGTCAAGCGCGCGATGTACCTGGAGTAGCGCGCGCCGACAGGCGAAGTTCAAGGTTCCGCAAGGTTTGCACAGGTCGCAGGATCAAGGACAAGGGAGTCCCGCATATGGCCACCGTCATCATGATGCCGCGCCTCTCTCCGACGATGGAGGAGGGGGTTTTAGCCAAGTGGTTGAAGAACGAAGGCGACAAGATCGCGCCCGGCGACCTTATCGCCGAGGTCGAGACCGACAAGGCCAACATGGACTTCCCGCTCGAGGAAGACGGGGTGCTGCTCAAGCAGCTGGCCACGGCGGGGCAGACCGTGCGGCTCGGCGCGCCGGTGGCCATCCTCGGTGATGCGGGCGAGGACATAAGCGGGCTTCTGGCGGAGCTCGCGGGCGGCGGCAAGGCGGAGGCGCCGGCGAGCGCCGCCCCGGCCAAGGCTGCGGGACAGAAGGCCGAAGCGCCGGCGAGCGCCGCGCCGGCCGACGACGCCGCGGACCCCGAGCGTCCCGACGT
>DAOMZC010000945.1:0-2958 GCA_035437965.1 Pseudomonadota bacterium | reverse complement strand
GCTCGCGCGCCTCGCGCTGCGTCCGCGCGAGCTGCTCCTCGACCGCGGGCCGCGCTTTCGCGGCCAGCCCGACGATGACCTGCTGGCCCACATCTGCGGCCCGCCGATCAAGTCGATAAAGCCCCTCGGCGGCGGCGCCTCGATCAAGTTCAAGGTGAAGTTTTTCGACGGCACCGAGGCCGCGGTCAAGCCCAACCAGACCCGCATCACCCGCTACCAGTCCGAGGTCGCCGCCTACCGGCTCTCGCGCGCCATGGGCCTGGGCGTGGTGCCGCCTTCGTGCGTGCGGCGCTTCTCCACCGAGCAGCTGACCGCCAACATGCCCAAGGACCTGCGGGCGCGCATGGAAGAGGAGCTCATCCCCGACGACAAGGGCGAGATTGCCTGCGCCGTCATCACCTGGGTGCCGGGCCTGCGGGCGCTCAAGCTCGAGCAGCAGGACTGGTGGCGGCCGGCGCTATTGCGCGGCGGGCCGATCCCGCCGGGCAAGCAGCAGCGCCTGCTGGAGATCAGCACGCTCCTCCTTTTCGACTACCTGATCCTGAACTACGACCGCTGGTCCGGCGGCAACACCCACGAGGTCGACGGCCAGATGGTCTTTATCGACCAGGGCGCGGGGTTCGGGCCGGATCGCCACCACCGCTCGTCGCGGCACGCGATGCGCACCCTCAAGTGGGCCCAGCGCTTCTCCGCCGAGGTCGCCCAGCGCCTGTTCGAGCTCGACATCGCCAAGGTGCAGCGCGAGCTCGCCGAGGTCCTGCCGCAGGCCGAGCTCGACGGACTCGGCTTCCGCATCCAGAAAGCACGCGAGTACCTGCGCGCCCTGCGGCGAGCCGCCCCACACGACTCCCTGCTCTAGCAATACTGGCGACTACGGCGCCGCTTGGAAATGGGCCGAGCAATGGCCGCGGCGCAGCGGATTGCCGCAGGCCGTGACGGGCCGTGGCGTGGCGCGGAAGATTGCGGCGGGCCGTAGCGGGTCGTGGCGCGGCGAGCAGCGGGTTAGTGGGTCTGCCGCTGGGCCTGCAGGAAGGCGGCGAGTGAGTCGAGCTTGGTGGCGGTGAGCTTCTTGGCGAACGCCGGCATGTCGTTCTTGCTGCCGTAGTAGAGCGGCGAGGCCGGGTTGGTGAGCAGCGCGCGCGTCCACTCGACCGACAGGTAGCCCCCGAGGCCCGGACCCTGGCCCGCGGTCTTGCCGTCGCGCTCGTGGCAGAGGTCGCAGTTGCGGTCCTCGAACAGCACCGCGCCGCGCTGCACCCGGGCCGGGTCGGCATCGCGCGCTCCGCCCAGGGAGTAGAGGTACTCGACGAGGTCGGCGAGCGGCTCCTTGTCGAGCTGCACCGGCTTCATGCCGCCGACGAGCTTGGTGTGACCAAAGGCGCGCGGGCCGTCGGGGTCGGTGATGAGCTCGCCGATCCAGCGGCGCGAGCCCCAGCGGGTCAGGTCGGGGCCCTTCTGCTCGGCGAGCTCGGGGCCCAGCGTGCCGAGCCGGTGGCAGCCCTGGCAGTGCTCGCGGAACAGGAGCCGCGCCCGCTCCAGCGGATCATTCATGTACACCGCGGTGCCCCCGGCCACCGGAACTCCCTGCAGGGCCAGGCGGCGGGCGCGCTGGGCCTCCTCTTCGGCCTGCCGTACCCCCTCGCGGTAGCGCGGGTTGCGGGCGTCCTCGCGCAGCGACAGCGCGGTGAGCACGGCGAGCCCAGCCAGGGTGCCGGCGACCAGCCCGAGCGGCAAGAGCCGCCGGCGCGGCGCCGAATCGCCGCCGCGATCGAGAAACGGCACCGCCGCCAGCCCCCCCAAAATGAGCGCCGGCACCGCCAGCGCGGCGACGATCTCCAGCTGCCCGGGGAAGTACTTGAGGAGCTGGTAGAGCGGCAGGAAGTACCACTCGGGGCGGGCCTCGTAGCGTGAGCCCGGGTCGGCGGGGGCGGACAGCTCGGCGCCGTGGTGGCGCCCGACCCATAAGGCGAGCAGCGCCAGCAGCGCCGCCCCGGCCAGCAGGTCCCGCAGCGCCTGCCCGGGCCAGAACGGCGCGGTCCGGCGGGTCAGCTCGGCGTCCGCGCGGCCCCAGCGCGGCGTCACCCCGTGGCGGCGAAACAGCGCCACGTGGGCGAGTACCAGCGCGACCACGATCGCCGGCAGCACGAACACGTGCAGCGAGTAAAAGTGGGTAAGCGTCAGGTTCCCATACTGCGGCCCGCCCTGCAGCAGCGTCTGCAGGGTCTGCCCGACCAGCGGCGTCGCCCCGAGGATCGAGGTCGCGACTTGCGTCGCCCAGTACCCCTTCTGATCCCACGGCAAAAGGTACCCGGTCAGCGCGAACCCGAGCGTCAGCAGGAGCAGCAGCAGACCCGACAGCCAGCTCATCTCGCGCGGGGCGCGGTAGGCCCCATATAAGGCCACCTGCAGCAGGTGCGCCAGCATCCCCAGCACCATCACGCTCGCGCCGGCGGAGTGCATGCCGCGGATGAACCACCCGAGCCGCACCTGGTCCTGGATGTAGGCCACCGAGGCCCAGGCGTCCGTCGCCGACGGCGCATAGAAGGCCATGAGCAAGACGCCGGTGAGCGCCTGGTTGAGCAGCACGAACAACAGCAGCGAGCCGAACACGTACGCCCAGCTCGCGCCGCCGCGCACCGGCTCGGCCAGCAGGTGCCCGAGCAGCGCCCGGTAGCCGGTGCGGCTGTCGAGCCAGCCGAGGAGGCCGCGCGGAGCGGTCGGCGGCGCCGCGGCCTCGGGCTCGGTCGCCATCAGACCGGCTCCTTGCCGGCGGTGGCGGTGCGGAAGCGCTGGAAGCGGCAGCGGACCTGGCCCTCGTGGACGTCGACCTCCAGGCGGTCCATGTCGCGCGGGGACGGGCCCTCGCGGCGGCTGCCGTCCAGGGCGAAGCTGGTGCCGTGGGAGGGGCAGTGTCACTGCTCGGAACAGCCACGTGACGGGGAAGTGGGTCAACACAGG
>DAOMZC010000944.1:0-2963 GCA_035437965.1 Pseudomonadota bacterium | reverse complement strand
GACAGCGACGTAGTCAAGCTGCAGGCCCAGGTCGCGTTCTAGGCCAGCTCCCGGCGGGCGCTATTTGCGACCGCTACCGCCCCGACCCACTGGATCGTGGTCGGGGTCGAGCGAGTCGCCAAGGACCTTGCCCATCGAGCGCGAGGAGCCGCCAGTCGTCGAGCGCGGCGCCGCGGACCAGCGGCTCTCGCTGGCCGGGCGGTCTTCGATGCCGGGCGAGGACGGGGGGACCGGGAACTGGCTGGTGCGGCTCAGCGGCTTGGGCTGGGTCACCCGGCTGACCGAGGACAGCGGCGAGGTCGGCGAGCCGGGCGGGAAGGAGCCCTGGGCCGGCGGTGAGGTCCGCTGGCGGCCCGGACCCGGGGGCACCGAGCCGCGGTTCGCCGACGGCGGATCATTGGGCACAAGCGGCAGGTTGCTCTCGTCGGAGACCTCGCCGCCGCGCCCGGGCAGGGGGGGCAGCCAGGGACCCGAGGTGTGAGACGGCGAGGCGTGGGTGTCGCTCTGGATCCAATCGCTGCGCCACTTGCGGGCGAGGTTTAGCCCCTGCTCATAGCCGTCGACAACCTCGGACCGTCCGTCCGACGACGTGACTACAACCTTGGTGATGTCCCCCTGCGAGCCCAGGGAGAGCGCCACCCAGCTGTTGTCAGCCGCCTGCCATCGACAGCTTTCGCGTCCTTTGGTAGCGACGAGGCGCCACTCCATATCGCGGTCGTCTTTGGCCACGTAATCAGGTTACCACAAGACTACAAAAGTTTGGTCTCATGCGCGCTTGGCTTGGCGATAAGTCCGCGGCATCAAAGTCGGACCTTGCAACTAGTTGCCCGCCGGGGCCAGCTTCTTTTCGGCCAGCTCCAGGGTCTGCTTGCCCTTCGCCGAGCCCGGGGCCTGCTTTAGCAGCTTGCGGCTGGCCTCGGCGCACTCCTTGAACTTGCCGGCCTTGTACAGCGCCTGGACGAGCAGTTCTTGATAGGCGATCCGGCGCGGCGCGAGCTTGGCGGCCTTACCGAGCTGCCGCGCGGCAGCGTCGAAGTTACCCTGCTCGAAGGCGGCCTCGCCGAGGCCCCCCACCGCTTCGGCGCTCCGCGGGTCGAGCTCGACGGCGCGGGCGAACAGGGCCGCGGCTGCGTCGGGCTCGCCGTCGTCCAGCTTCTTGCGGCCGCTCTGCAGAAGCGCCGCCGCATCACCGGGCTTCTTGTCGGCCTTGTCGGTCTTGTCGGTCTTGTCGGTCTTGGCCACCGGCTCCTCGGTGTCCTTGGCCGTCGGCAGCTTGGCTGCCTCCTTGCGCTCCGCGTCGGCCTTCTTGGTCCCCGGCGCCGTCTTCTTGCCTTCGTCGCCGGCTTTTTCGTCGGCCTGAGCTGTACGACGTTCCTTGGCTGCCCCGGGTGCCGACCCCGGCTTGGTCTTGGCCGCCGGCGCGGTCCCGGGCCCTGCGGCTTCCGCGGCGGGGCGGGGCGCCGGAGCCTCCTTGACGATCGGCTGGCCAGCCGGGGCCGCGGCGATCGGCGCGGCGGCTGGGTGGTCGGCTGCGGGGTTTGCTTCGCGTCCCTTTTCCTGGGTCGTTCGCTCTGCTGGCGAAGTCGCGGGCAGCGCGGTGGCGACCGGCAGCGGCGTTACCTCCGGACCCGGCTTGGCGGCGAGCGGCTCTGGCTTGCCCGCCTCGGGAGCCGTCGGCTGCGGGCTGGATGGCGGAGGTGTCACCGCGGCAGGGTTTGGCTGCTGCGGCGTCGCCGGCACCGCGGGGGGGGCCTCCGGGCTGCTCACCGTCGCGACAGTGGGCGTCGGGCGCGGTGTGGAGGGGCGCGTCGCAATGTACAGCAGGGTCAGCAGCAGTAGTCCGCCGGCGGCGGCGGGGATCAGCCACCTGGGCAGGGGCGGGCGGGCGAGCGGGAGGTCGCCGTCGTCCGCGGCGAAGCCCTCCGCGGCGCTCGCTGCCGGGGTGGAGAACCAGTTGGACTCCGCGCCCGTCGGCCGGGGCGGGAGCATCGCGTCTGGCGGCGTATCGTGCACCGGGCTCTCGTGGCTCGGAGCGCTCGGCGACATCCCGGCCGGGGCCGACTCGGCAGCGAGCGGGCTGGCCTCGGCCGTCGGGCTGCGGGTGCTCGCCAGGTGGCCGATGAGCGGTGTCTCATCTTCGCGCGACGAGACGCGAATCTGCGGCAGGGTAGCATCCGCGGAGTCCGCGTCCTCATCCCCATGCAAGAGCCCAAACCCGGCGAGCCCCGGCGCCGGCTCGTCAGTGCTGGCCGCGGCGGCGATCTCCGGCTTGCTCAGGGCGGCCCGGGGAGACTCGGCGGCGGGCGGTGCCGTGACGCGCTCAAAGGGGATGGTCGCGCGCCCGGGGTCGGGGTCGCTGCGCGGGCCCGGCGCGGGACGGGCAGGCTCGCTCCGGCTCTCGCCCGGCCGCGATATGGAGGAGGGCGGCTTGCTGGCGGCGGCCCGGTCGCTGGTCTTGCTGGCGGTCCCCAGGCTGCTGGGACCGAGCCCGACGGCAGTAGTGGCGATCGGCTTGTCGCTGGCCTTGCTGGAGATCCCCGGGCTGCTGGGACTGAGCCGGGCGGCCGTGGTGGTGAGCGACTTGTCGCCGGCCTTGCTGGAGCCCCCCGGGGTGCTGGGACCCAGGCCGGCGGCGGTGGTGACGAGCGGCTTGTCGCCGGCCTTGCCGGGAGTTCCCAGGGGGCCGGGACCGAGGCCGGCGGCGGTGGTGGCGAGCGGCTTGTCGCCGGTCTTGCCGGGAGTCCCCAGGGTGCTGGGACCCAGGCCGGCGGCCGTGGTAGCGAGCTGTTTTGCCGCCCCGCCCGCCGGAGACGCGGTCCGCCCGGCCGGCTCAGGCGCCGAGGCAGGAGCGTTCGCCGTCGCCAGGGCCTTGGTCGGCTCGCTCGATTTGGGCCCGCCCGGCCCGGGATGCATCGAGCGCAGCGCCGCGATCGCCGGCGCCGAGATGGGTCGCGGCGTCGCTC
>DAOMZC010000943.1:0-2964 GCA_035437965.1 Pseudomonadota bacterium | reverse complement strand
CGTCGTGCTCTCGCGCCGCGCGATGCTCGAGTCCGAGTCGAAGGAGCGCCGCGACGAGCTGCTCCGGGCGGCGATAGGCGTCATAGGCCGCCGCCGCGCCGGCCGGCCGCGGCGGGGGAGCCTGGTCGCGCTGGCAGCTGCCTGAGGGCAGCCCAAGAAGCAACCCAAGGAACAACCCAGGTAGAAACCCAATGTCCGACCCAAGGCCCGACCCGATGCCCAACCCGCGGCGCAGCCCAAGAAGTAGCCCGACAAGCAGCCCAGGCAGCCAGGTGAGCGCCAGCCGGCTGCGCCTGGCATCGGTTCTCGGCCACCGCACGCTGCGCTCCATGGCCGAATCCTGCCACGCCCTTCCCCCGCGCGGCCGGCAAACGGTCGGCTGGCAGCGAGCGTTGACCTGGCTCGCGCGACCGGGCTAGCGTACGGACCTTCTAAAGGAGGCTCTGATGCGCTGCCGCTCCACCTCTGCCAGGCTGACAACTGCCGCCAGGAGCCCTCGATTTGCCCTCGCGGTCCTCGCGCTGCTTGCCGCCACCGGCTGCACCGCCGGCCGCGCGATCGACACCGACGTGGAGGCGCCTCCCGACCTCAGCCGCCCGCGCTCCGGGGATGGCGGCACCAACCTGCCCACCTGTCACGGCCGCCTCTGCCAGGTACCGACCTGCCCGGCGGGGACCACCACCACGATCGTCGGCAAGCTGTACGCCGGCAACGGCACCGACCCGGTCCCCGGCGCCGCGGTGTTCGTGCCGGTCTACGAGCTGCCCGAGCTGCCGCCGGCGCTCGGCTGCGATCTGTGCAACGACATCCCGTTCTCGGTCGCCAGCGCGCGCACCGAGTATGACGGCAGCTTCCGCCTGACCGGGGTCCCCGCGGGCACCGTCCCGGTGGTGGCGCGCCTTGGCCGCTTCCAGCGGGTGGTCAGCATGGAGGTCATCCCGTGCGTCGAGAACCCCGTCGCCGTCGACCCCGACACCGGCGGCAAGGGCATCCGCCTGCCGCGCAAGAACCGGGAGCTCGCGGGCCAGGACGCGCTGCCGCGCATCGCCGTGGCCAGCGGCGACTACGACCAGGTCGAGTGCGTGCTCAAGCGGATGGGGATCGACGAGATCGACATGTACGACGGTCGCGGGCTCAACAACCCCCCCGCCATCGCCCCCCTGGCCCAGCTCCTCAGCGACGAGAAGCGGCTCTTTTCGTACAACATCGTCATCGTCAACTGCACCGACAACCAGTTCCAGGGCCTGCTCGGGCAGCCGGGCGTGCAGAAGTCGCTCGAGAAGTTCGTCGGCAGCGGCGGTCGGCTGTACGTCACCGACTGGGCCTACGACGTCATCGAGCAGGTGCCGCAGTTCTCGCCGTACCTGTGCTTCGAGCCGCAGAGCCCGCCCGGAGCGCCGATGTGCACCGCCGGCCCGTCGCCGCAGACGGTCGCCGACTCGCGCAACCCCTATAACGGCAAGGACCAGGTCCTCGACCCGGAGATGGCCAAGTGGCTGCATCAGTTCCCCGGCGTCATCGATCCGAGCGACAAGGTCGACGTCGGCTACAGCTTCGTCGTGGTGTCGTCGGCGTCGCAGGACCCCAAGACCCCGACCAAGACCTGGGTGAGCGGGCCGACGCCGTTTGGCACCCGGCCACAGACCGTGACGTTTGACTACAACAGCTGCGGCCGGGTCCACTTCTCGACCTACAACACCGAGCCCGCCGGGGCGGTCGACGACGGGGCGCGCTGGCCGAGCAACTGCAAGAAGACCTTCTCGCCGCAGGAGCGCCTGCTGGAGTACCTGTTCTTCGACATCGCCTCGTGCCTGCCGCCGCCCGGCTGAGCGAGCCGGGAAGCTGTCGGTGAGCTGAGGGCCGCACGAGATCGCCGGGATTCGCTCAGCAAGCGGGACGGCTCGCCGGCGAGCTGAGTCGTGCGCGCTCGCCGCGAGCCGCCAAGCAGTGCTGGGGGCCCGCCTGGGGGGCCGGGCTAGAGGGTGATGTTGAGCAGTGCGCAGGCCTGGCGGAGCGCGCTGCGGACCTGCTCCAGCTGCTCCAGCGCCATCTCGTCGCCGGCGGCGCGCAGGGCGGCGCGGATGTCGGCCAGCCCGTCGCTCACCGAGGTGAGGTTGTCCACCGCCTTGGGGGAGGGGCGCGCCGCGGCGCTGCTGCCCTTGGCGATCGCCTCGCGCAGGCCGTCGCGCTCGCGCTCGGTGTCGCGCAGCTGGCGCAGCGCCGCCTCGAGCTCCTGGCGGATGGACTCCACGCGGTTGCCTTCGCTGACCGCGCCGACGGGCCGGCGCTTGAGCTCGGACTCCAGCTGCTCGATGCGGCGGCGCGCCCGATCGAGGTCTTCGATCAGCTTGCCGTCGCTGCTTGCCGAGCCGGCGGCGCGGCGCAGGGCCTCGTCGCGCTCTTCCTTGAGGCGGCGCAGCTGCTCTTCCAGATCGGCGACCAGGGCGTCGGCGGTGCTCGGCTCGGGCAGCGGGGCCTTGCCGCCGCGCAGCCGGCGCAGCTCGGACTCCAGCTGCTCGACCCGGCGGCGCAGGCGGAGCAGATCCATCTCGTGGTCATCGGTCTTGGGCGGCCCGGCGGCGAGCTGGGCCTCCAGCTCGGTCACCCGGACGCGCAGCCGATCGCGCTCGGCCTCGGTCGCGCGCAGCGCTGCATCGCCGCCGCTGGTGCCGCTGACCACCCCGCCTTTGCGGCGGAGCTCGGACTCCAGCTGCTCGACCCGGCGCCGCAGTCGCTCGCTGTCACCGTCGCCGCCGGTCGCCGCCTTGGCGCTCAGCTCGGCGATCTGGCGGCGGGCCTCCGACAGCTCGAACTCGAGATCGGTCCGGCGTCGGCGCTCGCTCTCGAGCTCACCGACGAGCACCGCCTCGGTCGCGCTCGCCCCCGGGCGCTGCGGCGAGTCCAAAAGCCCAGCGGTCGCGGTCGCCCCGCCGCCGAGCGGCACGTGGCCCGCGGCAACCGGCG
>DAOMZC010000942.1:0-2967 GCA_035437965.1 Pseudomonadota bacterium | reverse complement strand
CGGCGTGCTCTTGAAAAGGTACGCCATGAGCAGCTGCGGCTCGGACCCGCGCTTGAGCTCCAGGACCATGCGCACATCGGTCGTCGACTCGTCGCGGCAGTCCTGCACCATGGGCAGCTTCTTGTCGGCGAACAGCTCCCCGATCTTCTCCATGATCGAGGCGCGCACCACCATGTACGGGATCGAGGTGATGACGATGCGCTTGCCCTCGCGGCGGTCGCTCGGCTCCTCGATGTGGTAGGTGGCGCGCAGGCGCAGTGAGCCGTGGCCGGCCTCGTAGATCTCGCCGAGTTCCTGCTTGCTGGTGAGGAGCTCACCGCCGGTGGGGAAGTCCGGTCCGCGGACAAAGCGCAGGAGCCCCCGGGTGTCCAGCGTCGGGTCGTCGATGAGCGCCAGGCACGCGTCGAGCACCTCGCCGAGGTTGTGCGGCGGAATCGCGGTGGCCATGCCGACGGCGATGCCCTGGGCGCCGTTGACCAGGAGGTTGGGAATCTGCGCCGGCAGCACGATCGGCTCGGAGCGCACGCCGTCGAAGGTCGGTCGCCAGTCGATGGTGCCCTGGCCGAGCTCGTTCAGCAGGGTCAGCGCCGCCGGACGCAGCCGGCACTCGGTGTAGCGGTAGGCCGCCGGGGCGTCGCCGTCCTGCGAGCCGAAGTTGCCGTGTCCGTCGACCAGCGGATAGCGCAGGGAGAAATCCTGCGCCATGCGCACCAGCGCCTCATACACCGAGGCGTCGCCGTGCGGGTGATACTTGCCCAGCACGTCGCCGACCACCGACGCGCACTTGCGGTACTTGGCGTCGGGGAGCAGCCGCTGATCGTGGTACATCGCGTACAGGATGCGGCGCTGCACGGGCTTCAGACCATCGCGCACGTCCGGCAGCGCGCGCGAGGTGATCACCGAGAGCGCGTAGCTCAGGTAGCGCTGCTGCGCCTCCGCATCCAAGCAAACCGGTACTTCGTTAAGCTTCTCCATCGTAAGTCCCGCCCTGTCGTTTTGGCAGGCGGTGAGGATAGGGTCGAGCTACGACAAAGGCAACTTCTTGGCGACGCTGGGCCGCGGCGCAGATGGAAGCTGGCCGCCGGGAGACTCGGGCAAGGCGGGGGCGATTGTTTGCTAGATCTCGTCGCACTCGCGCAGGAAGCGCTTGAGCAGGCCGTCGACCATCAGGTTTCGCTCGCGGGCGTCCAGGCGGTTTTGGCGGTAGCCGGCCTGGGTTTCTTCGAAGCTTTCGCGGGTAGTGGCGATGAGCTCGCGGAAGCGCGCGGTCTTGGCGATGATCTCGCGCTGGTTGCGCACGAACAGGGCGATGAGCGAGGCCACCGACACGCCGGTGAGAAGCAGCCCGATCGGCCCGGTGATCACCCGCACGAGGATGACGCGCACCGCCATGATACCCATGGTGCCGAGCGCCAGCCGCTTGAGGCCGCCGGTGCTGCCGAGCGCCGTCTTGGCCATGCTGCCGGTCTGGCCCGAGGCGATGAGCAGGGCGACGAAGTTTGGCCGCTGCCAGCCGCGTTCGTAGTAGTCCCGGATCGCCGCCTGCAGGAAGTCGTCGAAGGTGTCGTACTGGGCTTTGGATTCGGCGTTAGCTTCAGCGGGGTTTGTCATGCGAACAAGGTAGCTACGCTCGCGCCCGTCCGCTAGATCCGCAGTTCACGCCAGGTGGCAGGCGACCAGGTGGGGCGGCTCGGCGACGGCGGACTCACCGTCGGCGATCGGGCGCAGCAGCGGCACCTCGGTGCGGCACACCGCGGGCGAGCCGGCGCCGGCGTAGCGCGCGCAGCGGGGGTGGAACGCGCAGCCGGACGGCGGCTTGAGCAGCGAAGGCGCCTCGTCGACGAGCAGCAGGCGGCTCGGGCGGCGGGACGGCGACACCACCGCGGCGGGGGTCGGCTCACGCGCCGGTGGGGCCGCCTGGGCCGAGTCGCCGGCGGCCGGATGGTCGTAGTCGGAGCTGTAGTCGGCGCTCTCGGGCGGGGCGGGGATCGCCGCCAGCAGCGCCTGGGTGTAGGGGTGCCGCGGGCGGTGGTAGAGGGAAGCGGTGGCGGCGACCTCGCACAGCCGGCCCAGGTACATCACCGCCACCTGATCGCACATGTGCTCGACGACCTTCAGATCGTGCGAGATGAAAAGGTAGGTCAGCCCCTTCTGGGCCTGCACGTCGCGCAAGAGGTTTATGATCTGGGCCTGGATCGACACGTCCAGGGCGCTCACCGGCTCGTCGGCGACGATGAAGCGCGGCTGCACCGCCAGGGCGCGGGCGATGCCGATGCGCTGGCGCTGGCCGCCGGAGAACTCGTGCGGGTAGCGCCCGAGGCTGGTCGCCGGCAGCCCGACCTGATCGAGCAGCTGCGCCGCCCGCTCGCGCTCCTCGGCGGGTGAGCTGCACAGGCGGTGGATGCGCAGCGGCTCGCCGAGGATCTGCTGCACGTTCATCCGCGGGTTGAGCGAGCTGTAGGGGTCCTGGAAGATCATCTGGGCCTGCCGGCGGAACCGCCGCAGCTCGCCGCGCGGCAGGGCGGTCACGTCGGTGCCGGCGATGAGCACCTGCCCCGCCGTCGGCTCGACCAGGCGCAGCACGGCGCGCCCGAGCGTCGACTTGCCGCAGCCCGACTCGCCGACCAGGCCCAGGCTCTGCCCCGGCCACACCTGCAGCGAGACGCCGTCGACCGCGCGCACCACGTCCGGCTTGTGAAACAGGCGGGTGCCGAGCGGGTAGTGCTTGCTCAGCTCCTTGATCTCGACGAGCGGCGCGGTCATGACGGCCCGCCCGGGGTCGGCGGCCGCGGACCGTGTTCCAGCGGCAGGTGGCAGCGGACCAGCTGCTCGGGATCGCTCTGCCCGGGGGCCTGGCGGAGCAGCGGGGCCTCGCTGCGGCAGCGGTCGATGGCGCGCTCGCAGCGGTCGGCGAAGCGGCAGCCCGGCGGCATCTCGGAGAGGCGGGGGACGCGGCCGGGGATCTCG
>DAOMZC010000941.1:0-2979 GCA_035437965.1 Pseudomonadota bacterium | reverse complement strand
GGCGGACGAGGGCACCAAGCCGGCCAAGAAGGGCAAGGCCAAGAAGGAGAAGGCCGAAGTCAAGGCGGACGCCCCCAGCAAGTAGTCCGCCCGCTGGGCCAGGGGCCTGAACGGCTCTGGCCCAGGGTAGCTGCCCCGCACCTCACGGTGTGGGGCTTTTTTTATTTCAGACCGGTGCCAGGGGCGGCTGGCTGACGCGGGCGGCGGGCGCGGCGAGCGAGTCCGCGGCGTCGAGCTTGGCGCGGCGCGGCGCTTCGGCGCGGCTTGTCCGGTCTGCCGTGTCGTCGCGGGGAAGCAGACCCAGGAGCTCATGGACCTCGGCCGGGGCGCGGCGTCCCTTTACCGGGGTCTCGCCGAGCCGGCGGGTGAGCGCCTCGCCGCTGAGCAGCTGGGCGGTGCTGCCGCTGACCAGCAGCTCCACCCCGTAGGTCTTGCACAGCGACTCGATGCGCGAGGCGAGGTTTACCGTGTCGCCGATCGCGGTGAACTCGACGCGATCGATGCTGCCGACGGTGCCGACCACCGCTACCCCCGAGTGGATGCCGACGCCGATGCGCAGCTCGGGCCAGCTCCAGGTGCGGCGCAGCTCGCCCAGGCCGCTCACCAGGGCAAGCGCGGCCTGCGCCGCCTGGCGGGCGTGCTCGGCCTGGGGGACGACCGCGGTGGCGCCGAACAGGGCAAGGAACCCGTCGCCGAGGAACTTGTTGATGACCCCACCGTGCTGCTCGACGATGCGGTTGGCGAGCGGGAAGAACTGGTTGAGGAAGTGCAGCACCTCGCGCGGGTCGAGCGACTCGGAGAAGGCGGTGAAGTCGCGCACATCGCAGAACAGGACGGACAGGTGGCGCTGCTCGCCGCCGTCCTGCGAGTGATCGAGGAGGTGCCGGGCGACCTCCCGCGAGACGTGGCGGCCCAGGGTGTTGCGGGTGCGGAGCTCCTTGCGGACCATCTCGATGAACTCGCGCAGCACCGCGTTGAACGTCGAGCACAGCCACGCCGCCAGCAGGCCGCTGAGCCCCAGGTAGCACGCCCGCTGCAGGATGTTGGCGGTAGTCAGCGATGGGACCAGGAGCACCGCCGCCGGGTCGAGGAGCGGCGCGTAGGCCGCGTAGCTGCACAGGAGCTGCACGCCGGCGAGCACTCCGGCATAGATCGTCAAGGTGCGCGAGAGCCGCAGCGCCGACAGGAGGATCACCGGCCCGTAGAGCAGCATCGGCGCGCTGGTGAACGCATAGGCCGGCCCGAGGAAGCGGGCGTCGAGCAGGACCACGCCGCTCACCACGCTCACCTCCAGGCTCACGTTGACCCAGTCGAGCCACGGGCGGTGGCTGCCGCGGCGGAACAGGACCAGCATCACGCCCTCGTAGGAGGCGGCGGCCATGGTCAGGCAGATGAGCGCGACGCCGAGCCGACTCTGGAACTTCACCCCGACGTACAGGCAGAACGGCAGGCTGATCAGGCACACCAGCAGGGCGGCCAGTGACACAGTGTACGAGCCGCGCATCCGCCGGCTGCGGAGCAGGTCCTGGGCCAGCCGCTTGTCCTCCTCGGTGTGCCGCCGGGATAGGATTGCCGGGGCGAGGCCGAGCTGGCTGTCGGACGGCCCGTCGGCGGCCGCGGACAGCGGGCTGAGATCCGGGGTGGGGAGGCGCGAGGGCGCTGCGCCTTCTGCGGATGCGCACCGGGGCGAGGCGAGATCAACAGCGAGCGAGGGCAGGGGCATGGGGGAATACTCGATGCCGGAGGCGGCTGGGCCGGAGAATTTGTCTAATCATATAACCAGTCGGCGGAAGTAGCGGCGGATTTGCTGAGCTTGGGCCGCAGCCTACACTTTGTCGCGGCGGCGCGTCGGTGCACCGGCGGCGGGCCCGGCCGCATCGGCGGTGGCGTCGGTGACGATCTGCAGGGCGCGCGCCCGCCGCACCGCCACCGAGCCCAGGTCATCCTCCAGCACGACCTGGTAGCGGTGCAGGAGCTGCAGGTACTCGAGCTGCAGCTCGCCCGACGGCAGGGTGAAGACGCCGTAGAGGGTGGCGAGGCGGCGCAGCGTGCGCACGACCGCAAGGGGGATGTGGCACTCGCCGTGGGTCAGGAGGTAGACCGTCACCGCGGGCCGGGAGCTGGCGGCGGTGCTGCGGCGCAGCGCCTGGAGCTCGCCGGCGAGCTCGGTGAAGACGCGGCCGTAGTTGCGCCCGCGCTGCGAGCGGAACCCCAAGAGGTACGGCAACAGCCGACCGGCGGCGCGCTGGGCGCTCACCGCCTCGTGCAGGCGGGCGTCGAAGAAGCGCACCAGCACCTCGCCGCCGAGCAGCGACAGCCGCTTGCACAGCGACAGCGCGAGGCCGCGGGCGAACACCTGGCGCAGGCCGCGCATCGACGGCGAGGCATCGACCAGCACGTAGTGCAGGCGGCGCTGCGGGGGCCGCTGCTGCTCGCGCCCATAGTACAAAAGGTCGCCCAGGGCGTAGCGCGTGTACAAGACGTCTTCATCGCTGGCGAGCTCGGACAGGACCAGCGCGTCGAGCGAGCCGCGGCTCTGCAGCGCCGCGTAGCCGCCGGTGGGGTAGCTGTGGGCGCCGGCCGCGGTGCGGGTCTCCAGCACGGTGGGCAGGAGCTCCAGCGAGAAGCGGACGATGTCGCGCGTCTCGGGCGCCTCCAGGACCGCCAGGAGGTCGAGCAGCGAGGCGCTACCGGAGGCGCTGCCGGCCTGCAGGAGCTCGGCCCCGCCGGCCGACAGGCTGAGCAGGCGCAGGGTCTCGGCGTCGATGAGCTCGACCGCTGTCTGCAGGTGCAGCGGGCTCGGCTCGCGGGTCAACAGCTGCAGCCACGCCGCCGCTTGCGAGTCGGCGGACGGCGGCGGCCCGAGCTCCTGGCCGGCATAGCTCGCCGGCTGCAGCGGCAGGGCGACGGCCGGCGGCGCAGGCTTTGGGGCCAAGAGCCGCCGCGCCAGCTCGCTGCTGGTGCGCAGGAGCAGGGCCG
>DAOMZC010000940.1:0-2984 GCA_035437965.1 Pseudomonadota bacterium | reverse complement strand
CGCTCTCTCGCCCCGCTGCGCCGCCGCCAGCGGCCCGGACTGCGCCGCCGGCCGCGGCACCGAGCGTACTGCGGGTGCCGGGCCTGCCGTCGGCGAGGGTGGCACTGGCGGCGGCTGATTACGCCGGATCACCGTCGGCGGCGGACCCGGCTCAACACCTGCAGGAGCCGGCAGCGGGTTCGGCCGGATGAGCGTCGGCGGCGAGACCAAATCCGCGGGCGGCGGCGCACTGTCTGGCTTGACGAGCCTAGGCGACGAGCCTGAAGCCGCGGGCGGCGGGGGACGATTCGCCCGAATGACCGTCGGCGGTGAGTCCAGCTCCGCGGGCGGCGGGGGACGGTTTGGCCGGATGAACGTCGGCGGTGAGTCCAGCTCCGCGGGGGGCGGAGGGGGGCTGGGCCGGCTTGGTGGGGGCGGACTCGGCTTGGCCGCCGCTGAGGGGGCGGAGGGCATCAGCCGGGGCAGGCGGCTCAGGGTGGGCGGCGGACCGGCGGGCTCGGGGGCGTCGACGCGGACCGGGGACATCTGCGACAGCAGCGCTTGGGGAATGACGACCGAGGCCCGCTTCAGCACCAGGGTGGGCTCGCCGGCTGGCGGCTCGACGGGCGGCGGCAGCGTCGCCGGCAGCGCCTGCTGGTGATACTCGACTATGACGCGACCAAACTGCAAGCTGCCGCGCGGCCCGAGCCGCCGCGGCGTCCCGGCCGTCAGCAGCTGCTCATCGAGCAGCGTGGCGCTGGTCTGGCTGCGCTGATGGAGCCACCAGTCCTTGCCATCATGGCGCAGCTCGGCGTGCAGGCGGGACACCGAGTCATAACCGAGGACGAGCGCGCTGTCGGTGCTCCGCCCGACAAGCCCGCCGGGCGGGTCGAGCGTAAGAAGCTTCTCGCCTTCCGGAGCATTCAGGATTCGCATACAGAGCCGCATCGGATTCTCTCACGGATTTCTGAAAGAGGCGGCCTCGGCGCCGGCGCGCGGCCGCTGAGGGTCCACCGCTTGCAGCAGGGTTGCAAGGGGCATGTCATCGGGAATCTGCAGGGCCGCGGCGCGCCCGCCGCTTGCGACTTCGCGGCCGGGCAGCAAGACCCCGCGGGAAGGTCCGTGCTGGCGCAGCATCGCCGGGAAGATATCGATGGTCGGCTCGCGAAAGCAGATGATCAGCGAGCCGGGAGCCGGTCCGCCCAGCTTCCAGAACAAGGTGAGCGTCGGCCGCGCCGGAGCGAGCAGCGCCGCGCAGAGCTCTAGATAGAAGCGCAGCTCCAGCTCGCGGGCCAGCGGCGGGCGGTGAAGCGGCAGCTCGATGGCGGTGCGGATGCTGCGCGGATCTCGGCGCACGGCCTCGTCGCTGCGCAACAGCCAAATGAGGTCGCGGCAGATCGCCGGGCCGGTGCCCGCCGGCCCGAGCTCCCCGCAGGTCACTTCATCAAGGAAGTTCTGATAGCGGGTATCCTGGCGGGACGCTGCCTCCTGCGCCGCCCCCGCTTCGCTGAGCAGCGGCTGCCGGATCTGGAGGACCCGGCTGTGCACCTGCCCCAGGTGCGGCAGGGCGGCCACATCCTGAATCAGCCCTTCGAACTCGCTCAGCAGCGGCTCGTTCAAGCGCACTATATCCATCCCGCGGGCGTCCCAGCGCGGCGTCGCCAGCGGCTCGAAAGCGACAAAAGGGAACGGCCGCCCGTGCGCATCCTGGGACGCGTAGACGACCCCGAGCAGCGCCTGCGCCGAGTTGTCGGGACGGAAGACGAAGCGATGGGTGAGAAACGGATAGGCCGAGGCGAAGCCGCTGCCCATCTCCCAGCGGGCCTGGTGCAGGCCGCGCTCCAGCCAGCTCTCCAGGGCGCGCACCTCCCGGCTGCTGGCGCGGACCCGCACCAGATCCGGGTGTCCGGGCAAGTAGCCAAGGACACCGCACTCGGCGCGCGGCACAAGAGCCGAGCGAGCCACCGGGGCAGGGGGAGTCAGCGTCACGACGGCTCACCGGGCCAACAAGCTGGGCGGTAAAGTGATTTCCTTCCAGGCGTTATCCGGCTTGCTCGGCGCGCCGCCGCCCCCCTGGGCGGGCTGCAGCTCGAACTTAACCTTGATTCCGGCGCACTGACCTGGAGACTCGCCGGCCGGCAGGGTGAAGGTCAGGTGGTTGCCATCCACGGCGCCCATATTCTTGATGAACAGCGCATAGTCGTCGCCCTGCAGGTACCTCCTGAACGAGGTGTTCTCTCCCCAGCTCACGCTAAGCGACGGCCGCTTGTTCACGCTCGGCTCATGCTGGCAGCGGGTGGAGTTGATGAAGCAGGTGTGCAGGATCTCGCTGTCATCGAGCTGCACCGCGCGGGCGTTATAGCCCACGCAGCCGCCCATGCTGACATCGGCGGTGAGCGGCGGCCGCTTGGGCGCGCTGCCCGCCCCGCCGAGCGCCTTATTGGGATCGGTGATCTCGGCCACCCGGATGAACTTCTGCAGCGTGACGCAGGCCTCCCGGGAAAGCGGCAGCGCATCGGTAAACGGCGGTGACATCGTCGCCAGCACGCACTTGCTGGGGTCGTTGTTCTGGTAGATCGGCGCGAGCGCCTGCTTGGAGAACTCTTTAACTTTTTTGCCAAAGTCGACGATGTCTTTGACGCGCTCGGGATCCTGGGCCGTGTAGCGCGCGTGCTTCTCTTTGAGCTTGGTCCACTCCTCGAAGACCTCGGTCCGCCAGCGGTCATCGATGGCCTTGGCGGCCGGCGGCAGCATGGCGCTCCAGGCGTCGCGCTCGACCTGCAGCAGAATTTGGTGCAAGCCGCTGTCGGCAATCGCGATGTTGCTGGGCCGCATCCGCCCATCGAGCTCGCCGATCACGCTGCGCCGCGCTTCATCCACCGCCCACAGCTCACCGGCGGCGCCCATGGTATCGGAGACCAGCTTGAGGGCGCGCTTGCCGCGGTTATTGGGCGTCATGTTGCGGCTGTCGTAAAGCGTCGTGCGCAGCGCCGCCGCGGCGGTCA
>DAOMZC010000939.1:0-2985 GCA_035437965.1 Pseudomonadota bacterium | reverse complement strand
GGCCGGGGCCGCCGTCGATGTCTATCCTGAAGAGCCCGAGGAAAACACCGACTCGTTTGTGACGGAGCTTGCGGGGCTTCCCAACGTGATCTTGACACCACACATCGGTGGCTCGACGCAAGAAGCACAAGCCAGCATCGGTCGCGAAGTCGCCCAGAGCATCTGCAAGTTCGTCGCCCAAGGTGCCACCACAGGCTCGGTCAACTTTCCGCAGGTCGAGCTGCCTCCGTCGCGCGGCACTCACCGGATCTTGAACGTCCACAAGAACGTTCCTGGCGTGCTTCGCGACATCAGCCGCGTTGTCTCGGAGCTCAACGCCAACATCCACAGCCAGCTCCTGTCCACTGACTCGGCCATCGGCTACCTGATCATGGACCTCGACGAGGATGTCTCCGAGCAGATCGGCGACCGGCTGCGCGAGCTTGCCACCGGCATCCGCACCCGCGTCGTGTCTTGAGATGCCCGGTGGTCTGGGCTGCTGCCCCTTGCCGTCGCCGGCTTCATCGCTACTCTTGATGAAGAGTGCTAGCTCATCGCCAGACCACGGCCCGTCCGGCGGCCTGGTTCGTGTAAGATAGGCGTAAGTCGTGACTTCAGACCGCCTTGGCCGGTTACAGGCCTTTGCTCAGGGGTCAGCGTCGGCGATTGCCCGGCGGCTGACCGCGGAACCCGTCGCCGAGCCCCAGGCCCCCAGCACGGGCGAGACGCGGCTCCTGTCGCTGCGCCACGCCATCGAGCACGCCGCCCACTACCTGCCGGCGCAGGCGCCGCTGGAGGTGTTTGTTCACCACAACACCCTGCACGCCTTCCAGCACCTGCCGTTCCATGACGCCGTCACCGCCGCCGCGAACAAGTTCGGCGCCCGCGGCTACCGGAGCGAGGCGGACTACCGGGCGGCGCTGGCCTGCGGGCGGATCACCCTCGGTGACCTGCGCTCTATCCTGGCGGCGCTGCCGCTGCCGGTGAGCGACGCCGACTGGCCGCCGGCGCTGCCGCCCCAGGGCAAGCTGCGCGAGCTCATGATCGTGCACGGCCTGCGCGAGACCACCGCCGCCGGGCTGACCTGGCTCCTCACCGAGCGCCACGCCGATCACCGCTTCCGGCCCGACATCCCCCCATCGGCCCGCGAGCGCATCCTGGAGGAGACGGCGAGCCAGGAGGCGCGGGCGACGAAGCTCGGGCCGGCGCGGCTCGCGGCGCAGGCGGTCGCCGAGCTGTGGGCGGCGTGCCGGCAGGTGACGCAGGGGCTGCCGTCGCCGCGCGACCTGCAGCCGGCGCTGCCGCGCTTTCCCCGCGATCTGCTGGTTGCGGTGGCCAATGAAGATCCGAGTGACCTGGTCCACGCGGCGCTCATCCCGCTGTGCGCGGCGTTCCTCGATCGTGGCCAGACGCAGTGGTCGATGCCCGATCGCGAGGAGGGCTTCCTCGTCGCCTGGCGCCGGGTGCACGGGGCGGGGCACGCGGTCCGCCCGGCCTGGGAGGCGGACCTGGGGCGGCGCATCCGCAAGAGCGAGCTCCTGCACATCGACGCCGAGCACGTGGTGCTGGGGCTCCTCGACGAGCTGGGCATCGCCGACGACGAGCTCGGCGACTTCATCGAGCACGTGCTGCTGCAGCTGCCGGGCTGGGCGGGCATGTTCCAGCGCATCCAGGCCGCGGGCCAGGCCGAGGCGGCGCAGCCGAAGGAGACGCTGGTCGACTTCCTGGCGGTGCGGCTGTCGCTCGACGTGTTCGCCTACCGCGATGTCGCGGCGCGGCTCGGCTTTCACGGGCCGCTGCACGAGCTGCGGGCGTTTCTTCGCCAGCGCCCGCTGATCGCGCCGCCGCCGCAGCACGGCGAGCACGAGACCGCCTGGCCGGTGTTTCAGGCGGCGCAGCTCGGCGGGCTGTCGGCGACCGCGGTGCGCGCCGCCGGACCGGCGGGGGCGCGGGCGATCCTCGCGTTGGCCGGGGCCCTGGACGAGCACTCCCGCCTGCTCGTCTTTCACGAGGCGTTCGAGCGCCACTACCGCGACGAGCTGCTGGCGGCGCTCCTCTGCAACCGGCCGCACCGCCTGAGCCTGGGGGCGCGCCGCTTCCAGCTGGTGTGCTGCATCGACGACCGCCTGGAGTCGTTCCGCCGCCACCTCGAGGAGGTCGCCCCCGACACCGAGACCTTCGGCGTGGCGGGCTTCTTCAACCTCGCGATTGCCTTTCAGGGCCTGGATGATCCGTCGACGTTCCCGCTGTGTCCGGTGGTGGTCAAGCCGCGCCACCAGGTAAGCGAGCAGCCGGCGGCCAAGGACGCGCACCTGATGGCGCGGCGGCGGCGGCGGCGGCAGAACTGGGGCTACCTCGACGCGACCTTCGAGCGCGCCTCGCGCTCGCTTCTGTGGGCGCCGCTGCTCACCGCGGTCTCGGGGCTGCTCGCGGCGATTCCGCTCCTGGCCAACGTCTTTGCGCCGCGGCTGGCGGCGCGCATCCGCGCCAACCTGGCGCGGCGCCTGTTCCCCGAGGTCAAGACGCAGCTGTCGCCGCCCGCCGAGCCGGCGCCCGCCGACCCCAAGGGCGCGCTCATGCTGCAGAGCGGCTTCACCCTCGATGAAAAGGCGAGCCGGGTCGGCACCCTGCTGGAGAACATCGGCCTCACCAGCGAGTTCGCGCCGCTCGTCGTCATCCTCGGCCACGACTCGCGCAGCGTCAACAACCCCCACTTCGCCGCCTACTCGTGCGGGGCCTGCGGCGGGCGCAGCGGCGGTCCCAACGCCCGCCTGTTTGCTCGCATGGCCAACCGGCCGCAGGTGCGCCATCTGCTGGCGGCGCGCGGCATCCACATTCCCGCCGGGACGCTGTTTGTCGGCGGCGTCCATGACACCTGCGCCGACTCGATCACCCTCTACGAAGAGGACGTGCCGGCGGCGCGCAGCGGGGAGCTGGAGACGCTGCGGCGGACGCTCGACGCGGCGCGCCGGCGCAACGCCCAGGAGCGCACCCGCCGCTTCGCCT
>DAOMZC010000938.1:0-2988 GCA_035437965.1 Pseudomonadota bacterium | reverse complement strand
GATCGCGTAGCTCGCATCATCGTAAACTCCTAAGGAATCTGCTGCCGAAGCGCGTGATAAGGACCGTGACCCGTTCTGCTCAACAACCGGACGGAGCCACCACCAGCTCGGCCCGGACTCCGGTGTATGGATCCGGCTCTGGGGCGGGGACCGGGATGGACTCGGGAAGCAGCTTGGCCTGGACGGTGATGTCCTTGGCCAGGACGTGGACGCCCTGACCGGCGGGGTGTCCGGGCAGCTGCGACAGATCGCGGATCTCGCTGCCGCGGATGGTGACGGTCACCACCGCGCCGGGGGTCGCCATCGCCAGCCAGCTGCCGGCGGTCGGTGCGATGTACAAGAGGCGACGGTTGCCGAAGTCGCAGTCTCCCGCCGCCCCCAGCGCGGTGCTGATGGTGACGGGCACCGCCATGGTCGCTCCATTTGCGGTCACCGCGGCGCTGACTGTCTGCACGGTGAAGCGGCTCTCATCGGCGGGGGCGTTGAGACCGACCACCAGGGCGCCTTCGTTGGCAAGCTCGGGGTCGCCGCCCGCGAGGTTGGCCTGATAGGGGGTGGCGGTGCTGCCGTCCCCGAAGTCGGTGGTGCCGGCCACCTCGTTGTCGCCGCCGTCGCCGATGCCCACGGTGAGGACCTGGAACGGCTCGGTGGTAAAGGTCAGAAGGGCCTTGGCGGCGTTGTCGAGAAGGACGTTGTCCGTGCCGTCGCCCCGTCTCGCCTGCAGCAGCGGATCGAGGATGACGCTGTAGGTCGCCCCCGGCTCCAGAGCGCGGAACGGATCCGTCTTATAGGAGGGACCGGCCAGCTGACACTTGGTGGGAGCGGGCGGCGGCGCCGGCGGCGGCGGGACGACGGGCTCTTTGGGACAGATCGCGATCACTTCCATCTGCAGGCCGGGCCCGTAGGCGTACTGCGCCGGATTGGGGCTCAGATCGGTGCCGGTGAGCTGCAGGCTGTTGTAGCTCGGCGGCACGCCCAGGTTGCCCAGGCCATCCATCGAGCAGTTCTCGCAGGAGAGCTTGAGCACACCCGGCTCGGCCAGCTTGAGCGGGGTGGCGTTCGTCGGCAGCCCTTCGGCGGGGACCGGCTCGAGCGGCGCTCCTTTGAAGTTCAGCGGCGCCTTGTTGAACACCACGCGGAGGATGTTCGCCGAGTCGGGGTTGGGCGGGCTGCGCCGGACGCCGTACCGATCCTTGAACGGATCGGCGATGCACTGCAGCAGGCCCGCCGCCGCCGCGGCGCTGCAGTCGGGGGGCACGCTGGTATCGGTGACCACCGCGCCCGAGGCGCGACTGAGACCGCTGTCGTTCAGGGTGAGCTTGGTGACCAGCAGCGGACCGCGCGGCTCGCCGTCCTGGCCGGTCAGATAGTCGGCACAGCCGAGCAGCATCAGGCTGGCGGCGGCCCCTGCGTGCAGCCGGGAGGACCGTTTTCGGGATGGCTTTCTCATCGTTTGACACTCCTTATGAAGTCTCAGCGCAAGCGGAGCCCAGGCTGGCGATGGCAGGAACCATCGCCGCTCTCATCGGCCGCGCGCCCTTGGGCGGGCCCACGCAGCACTGCAGCGCCAAGGGCCAGCCTGGGCTCAAACCGGCGGCTCAGCGAGGGCGAAACCGGGTTGAACCGGGCCTGGCTGAGCTAGCGCCGCGCGCTCGGGCCGGGAAACTCCGCGCAGTCGCGCAGCATTGCCACGAGCTCGGGCGGTGGCGCGACCTTGGAGCCCTGGGCCGCAGTCGCCGCCTGGAGCTGCGTCAGGTAGCGGCACCCGGAAGCGAAGAATCCTTCGATGGTGGCAAACGAGATGCGCGCCGTTCCGTCCATGCTTCCGCTGACCACCCGCGTGCCATCCGGAGACAGCGCGACCGAGGTGACGGCGCCGCGATGACCGAGCAAGGGAAACAGGAACTGACCGCTCTTTGCATCGTAGGCGCGCAGCGTGCCGTCCGCGCTGGCACTAAACAGCCGCCGACCCTCTGGTGAGTAGGCGAGCGCGAAGATCGGTGACGCGCTGTCGCCGATATTCAGGAGGGTGGCTCCGGTGCGCACGTCGTAGACGAAGATCTTGCCGTCCAGCCCCGCCAGGGCGACCCGGGTGCTGTCCGGTGAGAAGGTGACGGTCTGCGCGGGGTGCGCGTAGTATCCGAGCAGCCGCACCGGCTGTCCGCTGTGGGCGTCCCACAGGCGGGCCGTCTGATCGTTGCTGACAGTCGCGACCCGCGTTCCGTCCGGCGAAAACGCGGCGGCGAGGACCGCGGCCTCGTGTCCGGTCAGGGTGGCCAGCAGGACCGAGGTGCTCGCCCGGAAGATCCGCGCCGTCCCGTCATCGCTGGCGCTGAGCAGCCGCTCGCCATCGCGCGAGAACTGCAGGCTGCGGATGAGGTCCTTGTGGCCGTGCAGGGTGCCGGCGCTGCGCAGCCTGTAGGTGCGCGCGTCGAAGTCCCACAGCTTGATCCGTCCGGCCTCGCTGCGGCTGCTCGCATCGCCGACCGAGGCGAGCCGCGTGCCATCGGGAGACAGCGCCAGCAGATCGATGAACCACAGCGAGCTCCATAACGTGGTCCGCTGCGCCCCGGTCTCGGCATCCCAGACGCGGCCGACGCCATCTTCGCCCGCGGTGATGGCCAGGTGGCCATCGGCGGAGAAGACGGCGGCGCGGACCGGCCCGTGGTGGCCGCTCAGCGACAGCTGAAACGTCGCGGTCGCGGCGATGAGCCCGCGCAGGATGGTCGGGGTCAGCGCGTGGTCGCTCTTGAGCGCCGCCGACACCGCCCGCATGCCGCCCAGCAGCGCCTGGGTCTTGCTCTGGCGGCCGGTCGCCATGAGCGCGGCCTGCACGCCCTCCAGCTCGAGGTTGGCGCCGATCAACTCCTGCTGCGTCAGGAAGCGCTCCTGGGCCAGCTGCTCGGCGCGCCGCCGCAGGTGCTCGGCGAGCTCGGTCGCCTGCTCGGCCCGGCCGCGCGCGCCCTCGGCATCCAGCTTCTCCTGGTC
>DAOMZC010000937.1:0-2993 GCA_035437965.1 Pseudomonadota bacterium | reverse complement strand
GTCGGCCGCGACGGGGCGCTCCTTGGCGACACCTGGGAGCTCAGCCTGGCCAGCGGCACCTGGACCACCCGCGGCACCGCTGCCCCGGGCCCGGCCGCGCGCCTGGCCACCCTGGGCTACGATCCGGTGCGCAAGCTGGTGGTCCTCGCCGGCGGCGCTGGCGTCGGCGGGCAGGCGGTGCAGGACCTGTGGTCCTACGACACCGCGGGGACCTGGACCCAGGTGGCCGGCAACCGCGGCGGCGGCCCGCGCACCGGCGCCGGCCTGACCGTGAGCGACAACGGGATCGCGGTCATCTACGGCGGCATCGACGCGACCGGCGGCCTGCTGACGGACCTTATCACCTACGATCCGGAAAACCGGTCGGCCAACCCCGACTTCGTGGCCCACGGCGGCCTGGTCAAGATGGCGCCGATCAAGTCGCCCAAGCTGGTCAGCACCACGGTCCCGACGCCCAGCGTGTACCTCCTCGGCGTCGACACGGAAGCCAGTCCGGGGGCCGGGGTCGGCGTCTGGCAGGTCGTCGGCCCGCTGGCGGTGGCCGGCTCGATCGTGACGCTCAGCCCGGTCGCGGCGGGCGATCTCAACGCGCCCTCCCGGCGCACCGACTTCTCGGTGGTGGCCGACGGTACCGCCGGGCTCATCTACCTGTTTGGCGGCGTCGCCGAGCCGTCCGGGGACTACCTGCAGGACGCCTACGTCTTCAGCCTGAGCAGCAAGCAGTGGGCAAAGGTGACGGCGCCGGTGAGCCCCACCGCCCGCGCCGGCGCGCAGCTCGGCTTGCTGCCGCCGGCAGTGCTGGTCTTTGGCGGGGTGGCCGCTCCCGGCAGCCCGACGCCGGTCGCGCTCGACTCGTTTGCCCTGACGACGAGCCCGTTCGCGGCGCCCACGGTCACCGGCGCCTTTGTCCGTCGCCCGTGACGGCGGCGCGCCCTGCCGCTCGCCTGGGATGACGGGGATTCGGCGGTTGGGGATCAGGCGCTGTAGAATCAGCGGGCGGGTGTTAAGCTGTGGCATCGCGGCACCCTGGCGCGCGCCTGGACCTTCGCAGTAACGGAGAACACCGTGGATAAGCTCGAAAAAATCTGGGAACGCATCCGTGTCGGCCGGCACACCGCGGTCATCGGCAGCCTGCCTGCCGAGCTGCCCCAGGGGTGTGGGTTCTACGCGGTGCGGATTTCTTGCAGCGGGCCGCAGCGCGCGCTCGGTCCGATGCTCGACGCTCGGCAGCGGGTCGAGGAGCTGCTGGGCGGGCCGCAGCCGATCCTCGATCAGGCGGCGGCGCGGGTGTGGACCGGGCTGCGGCGGCGGCTGCTCGGCGAGGTGCCCGAGGTCATCCCCGGCGGCGCGATCGTCGAGAGCCTGAACCGCCTGCACCGGCAGGCGGAGGGCCGGTGGGCGCTCTGCCTGGACGCGGTGGAGGCGGCCGATGAAGACACCCTGCACCTGCTACGCGAGCTGCTTATCCGTCCGCAGTGGCTGCAGGTGCCGCTGCTGTTGACCTTCCAGAGCAGCCACCCCCAGGGCACGGCGGCGGCGGTGGTCGCCTCGCTGCTGGCCATGGAGGGCAGCGAGGGCCTGGTCCACCTCGACGGCGAGGCGAGCACCGAGATCCCGCGCCGCGAGCCGCTGGCGGCGGTCCTGCGCGAGCTCCCCTGCGAGGTCCGGATGGTGCTGCGCGCGGGGGCGCTCATCGGCTCTGGCTTCGAGGCCAAGCTGCTGGCCGGGCTGCTCGAGCTGCAGACCTATCAGGTCCTGGCGCGGCTCCAGGAGGCGGCGGACTTCGGCATCCTGCTGGAAGACAACGGCGACGAGCGCTTCGACCTGCCCGGCGATCTTGCGCAGTCGCTGCGCGCCTCGACGCTGCCGTCTCTGGCGATCTCCTGGCACCGCCGCCTGGCCGAGATCCTCAGCCAGAGCGGCGACACCGGCGAGCTGCCGCTGAGCGAGCCGCCGGCCGAGCCGGCGCTGCCGCCCGAGCCGCCCAGCCAGGTGCCGCTCGACAGCCGCGACTCGACGCCGCTTATCCCGCCGGCGGAGATCAGCGTGCCCCCCGCGGTGGCCCCGCCGACTCCGCCCCTGGAGACGCTGCGCTGGCCCTACGCCGAGCTGCTCGGCGGGGGGGCCACTCCCACCGCCCCGGTGTCGCACGAGAGCACGGCGCCGGTGCGTGCCCCCAGCTCGGGCGCCAGCCCGGCCGAGCCGCCGAGCAGCCAGTCCGCTCAGCCCCGGCGCGACCGCAGCGAGCCGCGCCTGCGGCCCGTCGATCCCCTGGGCCGCGACAGCGTTCCGAAGATCGAAGAGAGCGGGATTCCGCTCAACTCGCAGCCGAGCGATGGCAGCACCCGCACCCGCATCAGCGGCGAGCCGCGTCCGGCCAGCGCCGCCAGCAGCTACCGCGGCGCGGAGCGGCTGAGCGAGCCCGGTCCGCGCAAGCCCGAGGGGCTGGGGGCCGGCAATGAGGCCCGCGCCGCCAGCCACCTCGTCGCCGCGGGCGAGGTGGAAAACGGCGCTGCCCGCTTCCTCGTCGCCGCCCGCGAAGCCGCGGCGGTGGGTGCCTATGTGCAGGCGGTCGCCTACGCCAAGGAAGCGCTGTCGCTCATCGAGGGCCTGCCTTCGGCCCCGCGTCGGCGCCGGCTGCGCGTGCTGGCGCTGTGCGAGCTCGGGCGGGTGCAGTGGCAGGCGGTGGGTCCGGGCGACAAGTTCACCCTCTCCAGCGCGCTCGACTCCCTGGACGGGGCAAGCCACCTGCTGGAGGAGGACGATCCGCCCGACCTGCGCGCCAACGTCGCCACGCTGCTCGCCAGCGTCTGCTATGACGTCGGCGATCTGCGCTCGCTGGAGCGCGCGCTGGCCGAGCTCACCGACGCCAGTCGGGCGCTCCTGGCGGCCGGCGATGCGCTGGGGGCGGCGCGGCTGCTCAACGACCAGGCGGCCGTCTATGTGCGCCTGGGCGATCCGGTGCGCGCCAGCCACCTGCTCGAGGAGTCGCG
>DAOMZC010000936.1:1886-2996 GCA_035437965.1 Pseudomonadota bacterium | reverse complement strand
GCTGACGCCGCCGCCACGACGGCGCGGCGGCCGGCAGCCGGTGGGCGAGCCTTGGTCAGCGCGCCGCGGCCGTCTCCGGCGGCGGCGCCTTTTCTTTATTCGTCGGAATCCGCAGCTTGGCGGCGCTGTTCCACAGCAGCATGGCGGTCACCGTCGCCGTCGGCACGAACCCCAGGGACAGGCTCTGCGCGTGCTCGGGGTGGCGGGCCGCCCACAGCGCCGCCGCTGCGGCGAGCGGCGTCAGAATCCCCAGCTTGGGCAGAAACAGCGTCGCCGCCACCCCGGTCATCACCAGCACCGAGATCAGATCGAAGGTCGTGATCTGCGGCAGGCTCAGACCCATCAGGACGCCGATTACGCGGAAGCAGAACAGCTGTCCGGTGAAGCCCAGGGCCAGCACCAGCATGCCGCGGTGAAAGGCGTTGCCCTTTATCACCCGGCGCAGCCGGACCATGAGGAGCACGATCAAAAAAGACAGCGCCCCCGACAGCGCCAGCGACGACGAGACCTCGTTTACGCCCTCCAGGCGGAGGAGCTTCTGCGCCAGGAACTCCAGCACGAAGAAGCCCGGGACGACCACCGCCAGCGCGCGGCGGATCTGCGGCGCCGCCACCAGGTCCTTGGCCGGATCGAAGGCGAGCGCCGCCAAGAGCTCGCGCATCGAGGGGAAGCGCTGATCCGGGGTCTTGGACAGGCCGCGCAGCAGCGCCTCGTGCACCGGGGCCGGCACGTTGCTGCCCGTCGGACGCGGTCGGATCTTGCCCTTGACGGTGTTGAGCGCCAGCGCCTGCAGCGTCGAGCCCTCGTAGGGCAGCTGCTTGTACAGCGCCTCGTACAGGGCGACGCAGAAGCTGAACTGATCGCTGCGGCTGTCGGCCGGCTCGCCCATGTGCTGCTCCGGCGACATGTACAGCGGCGTTCCCATCAGCATGCCGGTCTGGGTCAGCGAGTTCAGCTCGGGGCTGCTGCTGGCGAGCTGGTTCATCGCCCGATACTTCGCGGTGACGTCGTTGGTGCCCAGGCTCCCGGACGGCTGCTGCATGCGGGCCAGCCCGAAATCGGCGACTCGCGGCCGCCCGTCCTTGCCCAGAAGGACATTGTCGGGCTTGA
>DAOMZC010000936.1:0-1786 GCA_035437965.1 Pseudomonadota bacterium | reverse complement strand
TCGGGCTTGAAGTCGCGGTGGATGAGGCCCGCCTCGTGGGCGTCGAGCAGGCCCTGGCCGGCGGCGCAGTACATGCGCAGGATCTCTTTGGTGCCGCGCCCTTGCTCGGACTGCCAGCGGGTCAGGGTGGTGCCGTTGACGAACTCCATGATGATGTAGAGCTGGCCGGAGAACTCGCCGACCTCGTAGACGTGCACGACGTTGGGCGCCGACACCCGCGCCAGCGACTGCGCCTCGCGGATGATGCGGGCGCGCGACTGACTGTCGCCCTGCTGCGCCGGATGCAGGAGCTTGATCGCCACCTTGCGGTCGAGCTCCTCGTCGTAGCCGGCGTAGACCATGCCCATGCCGCCCTTGCCGACCTCGCGCAGCACCAGGTAGCGCCCGATGCGGCGCGGCCTCTCGGTGGGCCCGCTGGGGCCGGGGCCGGGGCCGGTGGCGGGCGGCGTCTCGCTGGGCGAGACCGCCAGGGTGGCGGTGATGGCGATGCTGGAGCGGACGTTGGCTCCGGAGGCGGAGACCAGCGGGTTCATCGGCTGGGTGTCGGCTGTCGTCTGGGCGAGGGCGAAGCCGGGGTCAGAGTTGCTCATTTTGACTCATTCGGACCGGCAGGCGGCGGCGGCCGAACTGGCCGCACTCGGCGGCGAAGTGGCCGGGCGGGGCGTGCCCACACTGCGCGCAGCGGCCGGTCTTGTCCAGCCTGTATTGCAGGATTTTGTAATAGTCACGGACGATGAGGGCCGCCCCGCAGCCCGCGCAGCTCGTCGTGCCGCCTACCGGATCGTGGATGTTGCCGGTGTACACGTAGCGCAGCCCGGCCAAAAGGGCGATCCGCCGCGCCCGCTGCAGGGTCGCCGGCGGCGTCGGCGGCACGTCGGTCATGCGGTAGTCGGGGTGGAAGGCGGAGAAGTGCAGCGGCACCTCGGGCGACAGCTCGCGGGCGACAAAGTCGACGAGCCGCGACAGCTCGTCATCGGAGTCGTTGTGCCCGGGGATGAGCAGGGTGGTGATCTCGGTGAGCACCGCTGTCTCTTTGACCAGGTAGCGCAGGGTATCGAGCACCGGCTGCAGGTGCGAGGCGGTGATCTTCTGGTAGAACTCCTCGGTGAACGCCTTGAGGTCGACGTTGGCGGCGTCCATCTTGGCGTAGAACTCGCGGCGCGGCGCGTCGTGGATGTAGCCGGCGGTGACCGCGACGGTGCGGACGCCGCGGGCGTGGCAGGCGTCGGCGATGTCCATGGCGTACTCGGCGAAGATCGTCGGGTCGTTGTAGGTGAACGCGACGCTGCGGCAGCCGGCGTTCACCGCCGCAGCGGCGATCATCTCGGGGCTGGCGTAGTCGTCAAGGCGCTCCATCTGGCGCGACTTGGAGATGTCCCAGTTCTGGCAGAACTTGCACGCCAGGTTGCAGCCGGCGGTGCCCAGCGACAGGACGCTACTGCCCGGGTAGAAGTGATATAGGGGCTTTTTCTCAATCGGATCGATGCAGAAGCCCGACGAGCGGCCGTAGGCGGTCAGGAACATCTTGTCGCCCTGGCGCTGGCGGACAAAGCACATCCCGCGCTGGCCGTCGCGCAGCTGGCAGTCGCGCGGGCACAGGTCGCACTGCATGCGGCCGTCTGGCAGAAGGTGCCACCAGCGCCCCGGGTAAGGTGATTGGTCGTTCTTGCTGCCGCCCATGGCTCGTCCTCGCAGCCCTGCTGTGCGGCGGCCGCCGGCGCCGGCCGACGGCTGCGTCCACTTAGTGAGACTTTAGCATAGACCCTCAGGCCGCGGGGAGATCGTC
>DAOMZC010000935.1:0-3001 GCA_035437965.1 Pseudomonadota bacterium | reverse complement strand
GCCCGCCGCCCCGGTCAGCGAGACCAAGGCCAAGCCGGTCGCCGAGGCCCCGCGCCCCGAGCCCAAGCGGCCCACCCCGCCGCGGCAGCACCCGCCCAAGCTCGCCATGCCCAAGGCCCCGGTGCCGGTGGCGACCGGCAACTTCGGCTACCTGCGGGTGAACTCCAAGCCGTGGACCAAGATCATCGTCGACGGGGTCGACACCGGCCTGAACACCCCGCAGACCTCGTACCGGCTGACGCCGGGGACGCACAAGCTCACCCTGTTCAACCCGCAGTTCAACATCAAAGAGACCTTCACCATCACCCTCAATGCGGGTGAGACCCAGACGGTGATCAAGGACTTTTTGAAGTAGCCGCGCCGCGCTGCGCTTCCCCGCACCCGCATCCGCCGCCACGCCTCCCTGCGCTGCGCCGCGTACCGCCGCGCCACGCCTCCCTGCGCCGCGCCGGGTACCGCCGCGCCACGCCGCGTACCGCCGCGCCTCCCTGCGCCACGCCTCCCTGTGCCGCGCCTCTCTGCGCCGCGCCTCCCTGCGTCGCCTAACCCTGAAAAGCCCGGCCGCTGCGGCTCTGGGCGGCCTCGTGGAACTTATGTGTTCATTTTTTTGGTAATATATCTAATAATTTATCATCCCCTTAATCTACTCTGCTCCGAGGTCCGGCGTGCGCGCATTTGGCTCTATTTTTGGTGCGGTTTTCGATGCGGTTTTGGGCTCTGGAATGACCCCGCGGGCGGCGGGCTGGGTGGTGGCGGCGGCGCTCCTTGGCGGCGGGGGGAGCGGCGGCGGGCGGGCGACGGCGGCGCCGCACGCGTTTTCGTTTGAGGACATGGTCCGGCTGGCCAAGGTCTCCGACCCCCAGATCAGCGCCGATGAGCGCGTCGCGTTCTTCACCATCGCGCGCGCCCGCCCGGACCTGAATCGCTGGCAGAGCGCGGTGTACATGCAGCTGCTGCCGCAGTCGGGCCAGCCGATGACGCCGGCGATCCAGCTCACCTTCCCCGAGCGCGGTCCCAAGCAGGAGGGGCAGGACTTCGCGCCGCGCCTGGCTCCCGACGGCCAGCGGCTGGCGTTCCTCAGCACTCGCGACGGCGCGGCGCCGCAGCTTTACCTGATGACGGTGGGCGGCGGCGAGGCGCGCAAGCTGACCAACCTCCCCGGCGGGGTGGCGAGCCTCTTATGGACGCCGGACAGCCGCGCCCTGGTCATCCAGGCGCGCGTCGTCGAGGGCTGCCCGCCCTACCCGGCCGGCGAGGAGTGCAACCGCCACCGCAGCGAGGCAATGGAGAAGAACTCGGTGCGGGCGCGCCTCATCGACCGCCTGATGTACCGCCACTGGGACGACTGGTACGACGGCCGCCGCAGCCACCTCCTGCGGGTGCTCGTCCCCGACGCGGCGGGGCCGGTCAGTCCGCCCCTGGATCTGACCCCCGGCGACTGGGACACCCCGCCGGTGGCGCGCGCCGGCCACCAGCCCTACGCGGTGTCTCCCGACGGCAAGGAGCTGGCCTACGTGCAGAACCGCGACAAGGACATCGCGGTCTCGACGAACAACGACATCTGGGTGGTGCCGCTCGGGCGCGACTACGTGCCGGCGGGGCAGCCGCGCAACCTGACCAGCAAGAACCTGGCGACCGACGTCTCGCCGCGCTACTCGCCCGACGGGCACTTCCTGGCCTACCTGGCGCAGAAGCGGGCCGGCTTCGAGGGCGACAAGTTCGAGCTCAAGGTCTACGACCGGGTGACGGGGCAGAACCGCTCGCTCACCGAGACCTTCGATCACAACGCGGGGGAGCCGGTGTGGTCGCCGGATAGCCAGCGGCTGTACTTTCTCAGCTCGCTCAAGGGGCGCGGCACGCTCAACTCGGTCGACATCAGCGGCAAGAACCCGGTCGTCGAGCTGAACGCGGGGGACGCGCACGAGCTCGCCCTGCACCGCGGGCCCGACGGGCTGTCGCTATACTTCCTGCGCGGGGCGCTCAGCCACCCGCCCGAGCTTTACCGCCTCGACCTCGACGCGAGCGGCAAGGCGGCGGCGCCACCGCTGGCGATGACGCACGTGAACGACGTGGCGCTGTCCGAGGTGAAGCTCGGGCAGTCGAGCCAGCTGTTCGCCAAGAGCCAGGACGGGCTGAACCTGCACAGCCACGTGGTGACGCCGCCGGATTTCACGCCGACGCGGCGCTACCCGGCGGTGGTGATGATCCACGGCGGGCCGCAGGGGGCGTGGGAGGACTTCTGGCAGTGGCGGTGGAACGCGCAGGTGCTGGCGGGGGCGGGCTACGTGGTGCTGATGCCCAACCCGCGCGGCTCGGAGGGGTTTGGTCAGAAGTTCGTCGATCAGGTGTCGGCGGACTGGGGGGGCAAGGCGTACGACGACATCATGCGCTGCGTGGACGTGCTGGTGGCGCAGCCGTACGTCGACAAGGCGCGGGTGGCGGCGGTGGGGGCGAGCTACGGGGGCTACATGGTCAACTGGATCGCGGGCCACAGCGACCGGTTCGCGGCGCTGGTGAGCCACGCGGGGGTGTTCGACCTGCGCTCGATGTACGGGGAGACGGAGGAGGTGTGGTTCACGCGCTGGGAGTTCGGCGGCGACCCGTGGAACTCGGACCTTTACGACAAGTGGAGCCCGTCGCGCTACATCGACAAGTTCAAGACGCCGACGCTGGTGATCAGCAACGAGCACGACTTCCGGGTGCCGGTGGGGCAGGGGATGCAGCTGTTCACGGCGCTGCAGCAGCGGAAGGTGCCGTCGCGGATGCTCATCTTTCCCGATGAGAACCACTGGGTGATAAAGCCGCTGAACTCGCGGCTTTGGTATGGGGTGGTGCTCGACTGGCTGCACCGGTATCTGGGGGGGGCGGCGGTGGATCCCAAGATCATCGAGAGTACGGGGACGTTCGCGCGCTAGGGTAGGTAGGACGCGACGGCTTACTGGGGGCTGATTAGACGGTCACAGCGGAGTGGTGCAGCGGCGTGGGTCCCCCTACCCTGCGC
>DAOMZC010000934.1:0-3010 GCA_035437965.1 Pseudomonadota bacterium | reverse complement strand
TCGTCGGCATCACCTACGTGGCGATCGGGCTTGCCATCATCTGCGTGTACGCTCCCAAGCTGCTGCCCCGCTGACTCGCACACCCCTCTGGCTGCGCGCGGCCAAAGTGCGCTACTATCAAGCACCTATAAGCCGCACCAGAGGAGGCACCTGTGGTCATCTACGACAACGAGCACTGCGACATCCCCACCCCGACCGGTCCGATGCGGACGTTCCTGTTCCGGCCGGTGGCGCCGGGGCGCTACCCCGGCATCCTGCTGTTCTCGGAGATCTTTCAGGTCACGCTGCCGATAAGGCGCGCCGCGGCGATGCTCGCCGGCCAGGGCTACGTCGTCGCCGTCCCCGAGATCTATCATGAGTTCGAGCCCGCCGGGCGCGTGCTCGCCTACGATACCCCCGGCGCCGATCGCGGCAACGAGCTGAAGATCGCCAAGGAGCTCAGCGCCTACGACAGCGACGCGCGCGCCGGGCTTGACTACCTGAAGTCGCTGCCAAGCTGCACCGGCAAGCTGGGCGTAATGGGAATCTGCCTGGGCGGCCACCTATCGTTCCGCGCCGCGATGAATCCCGATGTGCGGGCGGGGGTCTGCTTCTACGCCACCGATATCCACAAGGGAAGCCTGGCCAAGGGAATGAAGGACGACACGCTGGCGCGAATCCCCGAGCTCAAGGCCGAGATGCTGATGTTCTGGGGCCGCCAGGATCCGCACGTCTCGCGAGAGGGGCGGAGCCTCATCTACAACGCGCTCACCGATGCCAACGTCCACTTCTCGTGGCATGAGTTCAACGCCGCGCACGCCTTCATGCGCGATGAAGGGTACCGCTACGATCCGGCGCTTGCGCACCTTTGCTACAGCCTGGTCTTCGAGCTGTTCCACCGGCGCCTGAGCGAGGGCGATCAGCCAGCGGCGTCCAAGCCCTAGCCGCGACGGCGCACGGCTGCGGGAACCGCGATGGCCCGCAGCCGTGTAACCCGGCGTGGTGAGCGGGTGGCCGGCTAGCTGCTGGCGGACTTCTGCGCTGCCTGGTGGGCGGCGAAGGCGGCGCGGAAGTCGGCGTTGACCTGCTGGAACGAGGGCCGCGCGGTGATGAGCTTCAGGTACTCGCCCACCTCCGGTATGCTCTCCAGGCAGTCGTGGCCGAGCACCGCCTTGGTGGCCATGCCGACCAGCGGGAAGTGCAGCCCCGCGGCGCAGTCGGCAAGAGTGAACTCGCCGCCGAGCACGTAGGGAGAGAACTTCGCCAGCTGGCGCAGCGCCCGCACGCCCTTCTCCAGGTCGCGAGTCACTTCCTTCTTGACGTCGTCCGAGACCTTCTGGCCAAAGAGGACCTCGCCGTACAGCCGGCGCGCGACCAGCTCGACGTGCAGCTCGAGGACCTGCAGGAACTCGCGCGTCTTGGCGCGCTGCAGCGGATCGCGCGGCAGCAGCGGCTTGTCCGGGAACGCGTCCTCAAGGTACTCGCAGATCACCGCCGACTCACAGATCACGCCGCCGTCGACCTCCAGGAACGGGACCTTTCCCATCGGCGAGCGCTTGCGAAATCCTTCGTCCTGCGAGAAGAAGATGTTCTCTTCTTGATGCGCGATGCCCTTCTCAAGGAGCACGATGCGCACTTTGTTGAAGTAGTTACTGAGCCGGAATCCACCAAGCTTGACCATGAGCACCTCCGTTAGAGAGGCTCATCATATGGGCAGGCGGGCGCGAGGGCAACTACTAGCACGGCAGCGGTGAAATAGTACGTGATCGCGGACGCTTACATTGTCAGGAAACGTCGTCAGGAAGCATCGTCAGGTAACATCGGGCATCGGCGTCTGTGAGTACGGATCGGCGGCGAAGGACTGCTCGGCGAGCGCACGCTCGGCGACACAGCAGACAGAATAGGTCGGATCTTGGGTCAGCTCGCGCAGCAGCGGCCCGGTCACTGCGGCCGGCCAGCAGCCGAGGAGCTGCACCGCGGCCCGGCGCAGCTCGCCATCGCCGGCGCGTGCAAGGACACTCACGCTCGTCAGCGTCTCCGGCTCGGAAGGAGAGCGGCGGCGGCGCTGGTACTGCCAGTAAAGGGCCTCGAGCGCGGCCTCTGCCACCTGGCTGTCCGCGGGACCGGCGCGCAGAAAGCAGCGCTCCAGCGCCACGCCATCGCGCGACTGCGCCAGCTCGCCGAGCGACTTGAGCGCCGCGCAGTGGTTGCACGCCCGCTGCCCGCCCTCCGGAGGCGGACCCGCCCGGCCTGCACCCTCGGGCGCGGCCCCAGGCTCCTGGTCCAGCGCCCGCGCTGCCTGCACCTGCACGTCTGCTGCGACGAAGCGGGTGAGCGGCGGATCGGCGAGCACCTCGCGCGACACCTCCAGCCAGTCGACAAACGGAGCCTCTTCCTGGGCGCGATCCAGGCCAGACTCCGCCGGGTCGGGCCCGGCCTCCTCAGACCTCGCTGCATCACGCTCCGCTTCATCCTCCAGATCATCGGCGTAGGAGTCCGGATCTTCCTCGCGCACCGGGCCGGCGAGGATCGCCACCGCGCGTCCGGCCGCGTGCTGGCAGTGGACGAGCCGCACGAGCAGCTCGCTGCGCAGCCGATCGGGAGCTGACTGCCAGTCCTTGACGATCTCGCGGAGCCGCGGATCATCGGCCCCCGGCGGCGCCGCGCCATCCGGCTGACACAGGGCAAACACGGTGCCGTCCGGATCGCGCCAGATGAACGGCTCGCCGCCGCCGGGCGGCGCTAGCGCGACGCGCAGCGCCGCCTCGTCGGCGAGCAGGGCGAGCTGGGTGTAAAGCTCATCATACTCCGCCGGCGGCGGCGAGCGCCGATGGACCGCGAGCAGGAGCCGCGCGTACGCCGCGGGCTGGCTCTGGAAAAGAGCGATCGCCGCCGCCCACGCCGGGGCCGCTTCAGTCTCGGTCTGGGCGATCAGCCGCAGCGCCGCGCTCACGGGCGGGCCCGGACAGTAGGCCATCAGCGCCTGTATGGCCGCGATGCGCACCAGCGGGCTGCGATCGTCGCGGGTGAG